>DASTFB010000077.1 GCA_035709005.1 Candidatus Methylomirabilota bacterium
CTGCCGATGATGGCGTCGATCGCTTCGCGGAAGATCGTCACCGTCCCCCTCCTCCTCGTCGTGCCGGAGCGTGTACTCTCAAGCGCGATGGGTCCTACCTCGTACCGGGTCGGCTGCGCCTCGTGGCTCGACACCTCGCTGCTGGCCGAAGGCAGCTTCTACCCCGCTCCGAACATGACGGCGGATGCGCGCCTGCGCTGGTACGCGCGCTTCTTCGAAGCCGTCGAGGTCAACGCCACATACTACGCGCTCCCCGCGTACGACACGAGCCGGGCGTGGGTGGAGCGCACGCCGCCGGGCTTCCAGTTCGCGGTGAAGGCCTATGCCCTGATGACCGGGCACCACCCCAAGGCCCAGGCCCTCGTGAAGGAGCTCCGCACGCTGCTGCCGCGCGAGGCGTCCGTGAACGCCCGGGGGGAGGTGGAACGGAAGCACTTTCCGCCCGAGGCCCTCGACCTCTGCTTCGGCTGGTTCCGTGACGCCCTGGCCCCCCTGGCTCAGGCGGGCAAGCTCGGCTACGTCCTCTTCCAGCTGGCCCCGTGGATCGGCTACTCGGCGAAAGCTCTCGAGTACCTGGGCTCCCTCCCCGAGCGCCTGCCCGGCTGGACCCTGGCCGTGGAGTTCCGGAACCCGTCGTGGATACCCCGGCGGACGGCCGAGGTGCTGGAGTTCCTCCGGGACCAGCGCTTGAGCTACGTGGCCGTGGACTGCCCGTGGCAACCGCTCATCGCGACCGCCACCACGGACAGCGCGGTCATGCGCTTGCACGGCCGCAACGTCGAGGGATGGCGGGCGCAGACGCGCGGGCAGCACCCGTCCGTCGCCGAAAAGTACGATTATCTGTATCGGCCGGAGGAGCTCACCGCGCTGAGCGAGACGGCGCGCCGCCTGGAGGAGGAAGCGGCGACCGTTCACATCACGTTCAACAACAATAATCGTGATTACCCGGTCCGCAACGGCCTGCAGTTTCGCCGGCTCCTCGGGCAGTCGCCGCCCGATCTGGAGGCGTCGACCGCGGAGTTTCTCGGCGCCCAGCGCCCCTCGGCACGGGCGCGGCGTTCGCGCCGATGAGGTGGGCGCGCCGCGCGCTGGACGTGACCCGCCGGCGGGAGTAGGATCGCCGCACTCTCGCGTCCCAGGAGCGCGCCATGCCGAACGGCCTGATCTCCGGCGACAATCACATCGACCTCACCTACTGCCCGCCCGACCTCTGGTCCTCTCGGGCGCCGGCGAAGTGGAAGCTGCTCGTGCCCCGGGTGGAAGAGCTGGAGGATGGCCGGCACTGGTTCGTGGAGGCGCAGGACCGCGGCATGTGGAACGGCGTGGGCCCGGGGTTTCTCAAGTACACGCCCGGGCTGTTCGGCCACATCGACGAGATGAAGGCGTTGGGCTTCGAGTGGGACTACCGCGCCGGCGCCCGCCCGCGGCCGACGACGCCCGAGCTCCGGCTGGCCGACCTCGACCGCGACGGCGTGGAGGCGGAGGTCGTCTACGGCTGCCTGATGATGAGCGACCTCATCGCCGACGGCGAGCGGCGCGCCTGGGCCGACGCCGTCTACAACGACTGGGCCGCCGACTTCGCCCGGAGGGCCGATCCCGATCGGGTCTTTCCGCTGGCCATGATCCCCAACAACGATCCCCGGGCGGCGGCGGCCGAGGTGCGGCGCTGCGCCAGGCTGGGGCTGCGCGGCGGCGAGCTGGCCTTCAAGCACTTGAGCGCGCCCCTGTATCAGCGCGACTGGGATCCTCTGTGGGAGGCGGCGGCCGAGTGCCGATTCCCGATCTCGTTCCACTCCACCGGCTTCAAGGGCCTGCGGGCGCCGGACACGCCGGAGCTGGAGCAGCGGTACATGCGCCAGTGGCGGCTCGTCCGCGCCACGCTGTTCCAGCTCGACACCATGGAAGTCCTGGTGTCCCTCATCGCCTCCGGCGCCTGCGAGCGGTACCCGGAGCTCCGGTTCGTCCTCGGGGAGTCGGGGGTGACGTGGCTGCCGTACGTCTTCGACCGGCTGGACACGGAATACGAGGACCGCGCTCGCGTGCTCGGCTTCTCGCTGAAGCCCAGCGATTACTTCCGGCGGCAGGGGTACGTCACCTATCAACAGGATCAGTACCTGGAGCCCATCATCCCCCTGATCGGGGAGGACAACATCATCTGGGGCGCCGACTATCCCCATCCCGACTGCCTGTGGCCCAACTCCCGCCTCCTGCTGGACAAGCACCTGGGGAGCCTGCCCGAGCGCATCCGGCGCAAGATCACCCACGACAACGTGGCCACCCTGTACGACCTGCCTCAGCGCTCCGCGTGAAGCTCGCGATCGAGTTCCCCAGCGTCGCGTACCGTGAGGGGCCGGACGCGGTGCGACGCCTGGCTCAGGCCATCGAGCGGATCGGCTACGACCACATCGACGTCTTCGATCACGTGGTCATGGGCTTCCCCACCGAAGACCGCCCCGCCGGCCCCTACACGCCGACCATGCCTATCCTGGAAGCGCTGATGACGCTCGCCCACGTGGCCGCCGTCACCTCGCGTGTGACGCTGGGCACCGAGGTGCTGGTGCTGCCGCAGCGCGAGCCCACGCTGGTGGCCAAGCAGGTGAGCACGCTGGATACCCTCTCGGGCGGCCGCGTGCGCCTGGGCGTCGGCGTGGGCTGGCAGACCTCCGAGTACGAGGCGCTCGGCGCGGACTTCTCGACCCGCGGCGCCCGCATGGACGAGGCGATCGCCCTGCTCCGCGCGTACTGGGCCGACACCCGCGTGGACTTCGCCGGCAAGCACTACCGGGCGACGGCCATGGCCATGGAGCCCAAGCCGCCCCAGGGACGGGCGCTGCCCATCTGGATCGGCGGTAACTCCGAGGCCGCCTACCGGCGGGTGGGGCGGCTGGGCGACGGCTGGTTAGCCAGCCGGGTGAGCGAGGCCGGCGATGCCCGGCAGGCCATCGAGGCGATCCATCGCCATGCCGAGGAGGCGGGCCGCGATCCCGCGGCCATCGGCCTGCAGAGCATGGTGGCGCCGCCGCCGCGCGACGCCGAGAGCAAGCGATTCTACGCCGAGCCCGACCGCGTCGTGGCGCGCGTGGCGGCCCTGCAGGCCATGGGCTTCGCCTGGGTGTCGCTCAACGCCACGGCGGTCTTCCAGTCCGGCGCGCGCTCGGTCGCCGCGATGATCGACGCGCTGGACCGGCTGCACACGCGGCTGCGCGCAGAGGTCGGCTGACCGCGGCTCACCGCTCCGGGCCGTGATGCTCCACCAGGTAGTCGACGATCCGCTCGCGCAGCGGCGGGTCGATCCAGGTCGCGCCGTACTTGTCGATCATGTCGTCCATCACCCACTCCCAGTTGGCCCGGTTCAGGCGCTGCTGCTCGACCAGCTGGTACGAGTGGCAGACCCCGCAGTGGCCCTGCACGACGCCGGACGCCAGCCCCGCCGGCTTCGATGGAGTGGTCGGGACGGCTTGCGCGTGAGCGGGCGCGTGGAAAAGCAGCGGGGCCCCGAAGGGCCCCGCCAGGATCGAGAGGACGGCGAGGAGCGTCGCCCGCTTCACGCCGTGGCGACGACCCCGACGCGGTGCACGACGTTGCCGAGATAGCCGCGGGGGTTCCACGGCTGGCGCAGCGGCTGCGCGCCGCCTTTGTCGTCCACGGCCTGGGCCCAGATCTCATGGTAGCCCTTGCCGGGCAGGCGCACCGCGGTCTCCCACCGGGCCCACGCGTACTTCGACGGACCGGGCTTGAGCGTGGCGTCCGTCCACGTCTCGCCGTAGTCCGTGGACACGCGCACCCGCGCCACCCGGCGCTCTCCGGCCCAGGCGTGGCCCCGCACGGGCACGCTGTCGCCGGCGCGCACCTGGGCGTCGGCCGCCGGCGCCGTGACCATCGACTTGATGATCCACGAGGTGGCGATGACCATGTCCTCCTTCGGCGGAATCTTCCCGGGCACGACGGGATACGCCGGCATGCGGTAGGAGTAGCCCATCATCTTGTCGGCGTCGTGGACCTTGTCCCGCACCCATATGCGGGTGAGCCACTTCTGCGAGCACGACCCGATCCAGCCCGGGACGACCAGGCGGACGGGGAACCCGTTGAGGGGCTCGAGCGGCTTGCCGTTCATGCGGTAGGCCACCAGGGTGTGCTCCTCCATGGCCTTGTCGATGGGCACGCCGCGCGAGAACGGCTCGGCCTTGCCGATCGGCGGGTCCTCGCCGTAGTGTCCGGTGTAGACGCCGCTCGGCTTGAGCCCCGCGCGCTGCAGGATGTCGCGCAGCCGTACCCCCGTCCACTCGCTGCAGGCGACCGCGCCCTGTCCCCACTGATTGCCGCGCACCTTCGGCTCGAACAGCCCGCGCCCGTTGCCGCCGCACTCGATGAGCGCGGGGAAGGTCGCGGCCGGCATCTTCATGAGGTCGTCCAGCGTGAGCGTGAGCGGCTTGTGGACCTCGCCGTCCACCGTCAGCTTCCAGCCCTGGACGTCCCGCTTCTCCGCCCGGTCGGGTACCAGACCGTTGTTGCGGACGAAGTGGCGCTCGGACGGCGTGACGTCGTCGTCGAGCATGTGGGCCGGGAACTCGCCGTTGATCGGCCGCGTGTTGTGCACGATCATGCCCGGCTTGCCCGGGATCACCTTGGGGTCCTGGGCCCAGGCCGCGGGGAGCAGCCCGCCGCCCAGCAGGCCACGGGCGGCGACGTCGGAGGCACCGAGCGTCATCAGCGCTGCGAGGGCGCTTCCCTTCCCGAGGATGCTCGCGAAGCCACGCCGCGACAGGATCGCGTCGAACCGGGCGAGGTCATGGGCGTCCGCGCCGCCCCGTGCAAAGACATCGCGCATGTAGGTCCACCGATCGGGGGAAAGGTTACCGTCCATGACCTCCTCCGGCGTGTCGGGGTGGACGACCGTGACTATGGCGTGCCGCCATTTTACCCCAGGCCACACGGGCCAGGCCGACGGGCAGGACGGCCAGCAGACCGGCCACCACGGCCAGCGTCCAGTCCTCGGCGTGCAGGGGAACGAGGTGGAGGATGCGCGCCAGCGGCGGCGTCTGGATGAGGAGGACGGCCGAGGCGACGCTGGCGACCGACACCAACCACGCCGCGGGCGTGCGAAGCCGGCTGAGCGCCGCCGTCAGGAAGCCGCTGGTCAGAGCCAGTGTGGCCAGTGCCGCGGCCCGGCCGTGCTCGACGCCACCGGGCTCGCTGGCGCTCCGCACGTAGGCCAGCAGGACGGCCACGGTGATGATCGCGCCGACCAGTGCGATCAGCAGCCAGTCGCGCGCGCGGAACAGGATCGCCCGCCGCGGCGCCATCAGCTGCTGGAGCGGGCCGGCCGGCAGCTCCTGGAACACGAGCAGCGCCGAGGGATGGATGATCAGCTCGACCCACACGATGTGCACCGGCAGGTAGAGCAGCGGGTAGCCGAACAGCGGAATCGCGAGCGCCGAGACCACGAAGGGGGCGTGGATCATCAGGAGGTACTGGAAGCTCGTCCGCAGGTTGGCGAAGAGCTGACGGCCTTCGCTGATGGCCCGGACGATCGTGCGGAAGTTGTCGTCGAGCAGCACGATGGCCGCCACCTCGCGGGCGCTCCGGGTGCCGCGCTCGCCCATCGCGATGCCCACGTCGGCGGCCTGCAGGGCCGGCACGTCGTTCACCCCGTCGCCCGTCACGGCGACGATCTCGCCGCCCCGCTGCAGTCCGCGGACGAGCGTCAGCTTCTGGACGGGGGTGGCCCGGGCGACCACGTCGATGCCCGTGAGGCCCACCACGTCCCCCCGGGCGGCCAGCGTTTCCATCTCGTCGCCCGTGATCACGCGCGCCGCCGGCGCGCCCAGGCCGATCTCCCGGGCGACCGCGCGCGCCGTCGAGGGATGATCGCCCGTGACCATGATGGCGTGAATGCCGGCCTGGCCGCACGCCGCAACTGCCTCGCTGACGCCCGGGCGGACCGGGTCCTGGAAAGCCAGCACCCCGGCCAGGCGAAAATCCGCGGCGGGCTCCTGCGGCGTGCCGTCCCGGCTCTCCAGGGGTCGCCAGGCGCAGGCGATGACCTTGTGGGCGTCCTCGGTCAGGGCGGCGACCTCGGCCAGCGCGCGCGAGCGCTCGGTTTCGCCCGCGTCGCACATGGGGAGGATCGTCTCCGTCGCGCCCTTGGTGACGGCGAGGAGCGCGCCGTCCTTGTCGCGCACGATCGCCGTCTCCCGCTTGCGGCCCTCGGTGAACGGGAAGACGGCCAGGCGCTCGGCATCGTCCGGCCGGACCTCGTTCAGCGCCGCGTCGGCGATGATGGCGAGATCGAGCGGATCGCCGCTCTCCTCGCGAGAGGCCAGGGCGGCCAGGCGGAGGAGCTCACGCTCGTCGACGCCGGGAGCCGGGCGAAGCTGGGCCAGACGCAGCCGCCCCTCGGTAATGGTCCCGGTCTTGTCCGAACAGACCGTCGTGATGCGTCCGATGTTCTCCACCGAGACCGCTCGCCGCACCAGCGCCTGCCGCCGGGCCAGGCGGTAGACGCCCACGCCGAGGAAGAACGTGAAGACGATGGGGAACTCCTCGGGCAGCGCGGCGACGGCGAGCGTCACGGCGCTCACCAGGGCGTCGAGCCAGCCGTAGCCCTGGCGGAGGCGGGCCACGGCCAGGAGCAGACAGATCACCGAGGCCACGGCGACCAGGAGCCCCACGAGGTTCTTGATGGCGGACTGCAGCGGGGTGAGCGCGCGCTGGCCTTGCACGGCCGACTGCACGATCTCGCCGTAGCGCGTCTCGGCCCCCGTGAAGACCACGCGCAGGAGCGCCTGCCCGGTCAGCAGGCGTGTGCCCGCGAAGCCCCAGTGCCGCGTGTCCACCCAGGGCTCGGGCCCCGGGCCGACGCGCTCGGGCAGCGGCTGCTTGGCCACGGGGTAGGCTTCGCCGGTGAGGGTCGACTCGTCCACCTGGAGCTCGGCGCCCGACACGATGAGGCCGTCGGCGGGAAAGGGCTCTCCCGGCACCACCACGACGAGATCCCCGGGCACCAGGTCCAGCGCGCTCACCTCGAGCCGATCGCCGTCACGCACCACCACGGCCCGCTGGGCGAGCCTGCTCCGGAGTCCCTCCGCCGAGGCCTGGCTCCGCCAGTGAAGGAACGCGTCCATCCCGACCAGCGGCACGAGCGCGACCAGCAAGATCAGCGCCTCTCCGAGCTGCCCCACCACGGCATAGAGCAGGCCGGTGGCCCCCAGGAACCAGAGCATCGGGTCCTTCGCGGTGTCGCGAGCGAGCGCCTGCCATTGCGCGGGCGGCGTCTCGACGATCACGTTGGCCCCGTACCGCTCGCGTCTGTCGCCGGCCTCACGGGCGGTGAGACCGCGCTGCGACCCGATCAGGTCACCGAGGCGCTCGAGCGGAACGGCGCGGCGAGTCGTCGCGTCTCTCCCGAACTATCCGGTCTGGCCTGTGCGCATCACGGACTCATTGCCGAGCCACTGAGGCTCTGCAACACGATTGCCAGACGCCGGGTCGCGCGGCGTCCATCGTTATAGATGGGGGGATGGCGCGGCTGGGGCGCCAGAGCCCCGCCGGGGGAGCGCGGCGTGCCATCATGCGGCATCCGCACCCCAGGGGCGCGTGACACCCGTCAGGCAAGGCCCCGATTTTCCGTGCGGTCCGGTGGCATGAAAGGCGCAGAAGCCGTCAGCATGGACATCAAGATCCCCGAGCCGTTGAAGATCGAGCACGAGGAGCTGCACGCCGAGCTGGTGGCGCTCACCAGGGCCCCGGGCAAGGTCGGCGAGGCCGCCCGCCACGTGGCGGACCTGCTGCACCCGCACTTCGTCAAGGAGGAGGAGTACGCGCTGCCGCCTCTGGGGCTGCTCGCCAGCATCGCGCGGCGGGGTGTCACGCCGGACATGCGCGCCGTGGTCGGCATGACCGAACGCCTGAAGAAGGAGCTGTCCGAAATGCTCGACGAGCACCAGCAGGTGATCGGAGCGCTCGACGAGCTTGCCGCGGCGGGACGGGCGGAACAGCGCCAGGACGCCGAGCGCTTCGCCGGGAAGCTGAGGCTCCATGCCCAGACCGAGGAGCAGGTGCTGTATCCGGCGGCCATCCTCGTCGGCGAGCAGGTGCGGGCGCGGCTCGGGATCTGACTACCAGCCGAGGATCTTCCGGCCCTGGACGCTCATCTTCTCGGGGCTCCAGGGGGGATCCCACACGAGCTGCACCCGCACGGTCTCGACGTCGCCGAGCGCCCGGATCACCCGCTCTACCTCCTGGGCCAGGAAATCGCCCACCGGGCAGCCCGGCGACGTCATGGTCATCGTCACCGTGACGCGCCCGCCGTCCGCCGCGACGTCGTAGACCAACCCGAGGTTCACGATGTCCACGGGAATCTCGGGGTCGTAGACCTCTTTCAACGATTCCAGGATCGCCTCTCGCGTGGGCGTCATGGCTCAGGTCCGGCGACCGCTTCGTACCGCAAGCAGGCTGTTGACCAGGAAGAGGACGATCGCCAGCACGTTGGCCAGCCCGCTCCACGCCGGGGAGATCACAGGCCAGCCCAGGTCTCCGGCCAGCCGCGTGAGCACCGAGAGATGGAGCAGTGCGAGGTGGCCATAGAACGCCGGCCGGAACGGCAGGGCGATGCCGAGCACCGATGGCACGATGATGGGCGCGTGACCGAAGATCATGGAGAACACGAATCCCAGGAAGATCGAGTGCAGCATGGCGTCGTAAAAGGCGCCGGCGGTGAACCGGTCGGCGTAGCCCAACCACAGGAGCCCGCCCAGGCCAAGCCAGACGTAGCCCGGCAGCAGGCAAAGCGCGATGTAACGCGGCAGGCCCGCCTGGCGGACCGTGCGCCAGGCGATGTCGTTCCGGAGCAGCCAGACGGCAAGCGCGACGAGGCCGACCCCGGCCACCCGAACCCCCGCATCGGGCGCGACCACGCCGGCGACCAAGCCTGCCAGGAGCACGCCGCAGGCGGCGACGAATGCGCCCCGACTCCATGCCCCCAGGCGCATCAGGCGTGAGAGCTCCAGGCGCTCTCCTGCGATCGTGAGAACGAGAAAGCCGATCCACCACGGCGCCACGCGGTACAGCGGCGCGCCCCCGTGCCAGAGCAGCGTCCCCGCCAGCCAGCTCACCGCTCCGAGCCCCATCACGGCCACGTGGAGCTCGCCGGACCTGCGATAGAGGCTCACGAAGATCGCGACCAGGACGGCGCTGCCGGCCACCGTGAGGACGTGGCCGACGTGGACCGACAGCCCCACGATCCAGGCCAGCCCGCCGAGCCCGGCCAGCAGCGGCGCCCCGTAGGGCCAGCGGCGCCGTAGCGCGACCGCCCGCTCCAGGCCGATCACCGTGCCCAGAAAGCTGCTCACCATCAGCGGTCCATGGTTCCGCGCCACCCCCGCAGTGACCGGCGGGAGCTCCCAGCCCAGACGGAGCAGGCCCGCCCACAGGGCGCCGGCGAGCGAGACGGCGCCCAGCGCCATGAACGGCATCCGGCGATGCGCGAGGGCCATCACCGCGACGCGGCCGCCCCGATCCGGACTGGCCGGTCATAGGCACGATGGTTCATGCCCCGTCGTAACCCTGCGCGAACGCTCGTGTCAACCGGCCGGCGTCGGGAAACGCTCTTGACAGGCCCCCCGGGCGTTCTTAGCGTATGCGCACGTCCCATTCATAGAGCCGGGCACCTGGGGACGAACGGGGAGGGCGCGATGAAGGACGGGCTCAGATTCGTCGACTGCGACATGCACATCATGGAGCCGCCCGACCTGTTCGCGCGCTACCTGGATCCGAAGTTCAAGGACCGCGTGATCCTCCCCATCGGCAAGGACGGCCGGCCCAAACGCGGCACCATCATCGTCGATGGCCTGCCCACCACCCGGGACGCCGAGCTGCAGCAGTACCGCAAGCGCACGCGGCCGGGTTCCGCGCACAGCACCCAGCCGCTCTCGGGCTCGCGGCTGGCCGACACGGGCCGGCTGGACTTCGCCATCACCCGTGACTACGACCCGGTGGCCCAGGTGATGGGCATGGAGATGGAGGGCGTGGACATCGCCGTGCTCTTCCCCACCACGGGGTTGAGCCTCCTGGCCCGCGACAACCTCGACCCGCAGCTCTCCCTGGCGCTGTGCCAGGCCTACAACAACTGGATCGCCGAGTTCTGCCGGCACAGCCCGGATCAGCTCAAGTTCGCGGCCATGCTGCCCGTGCACGACGTGCACCTGGCCTGCCGCGAGCTGGTGCGCTGCGTTCGAGAGCTGGGCGCCGTCGGCTCCTTCATCCGGCCCAACCTGGTCAACGGCCACTACTGGCACTCCAACTACTGGGAGCCGCTCTACAGCCTGCACGAGGAGCTCGACGTGACGTGGGGCTTCCACGAGGGCACCGGCGCCTGGTACTCGCACATGAACACGCTCTACGGGGAGAACCGCTTCTACCGCCACGTGGCCAGCCACTGGATCGAGATGCAGCAGGCCCTCATCGCCATGATCATCGGTGGCGTGTTCGAGTTTCACCCCAAGCTCCGGGTCGGCTTCCTGGAGGCCCAGAACTCGTGGGTGCCCGGGCTGCTCTCCCGCATCGAGTGGGACTATCCCCAGTACCGGGACAGCCACGCGCCCTATCTGACCCTCACGCCGAAGGAATATTTCCGGCGCAACTGCTGGGCGGCGGTGGAAGGCAGCGAGCCCGAGATCGAGGCCACGGCGGGGCTCATCGGGGCCGACCGCATGTGCGTCTCCACCGACTACCCGCACTTTGACTCCAACTTCCCCCATGTCTCCAGCAATCTGCTCAAGAACGTGTCGCGCGAGACCGCGGCGCAGATCTTCCTGGGCGGCGCCCAGCTCTACGGGTTCACAGACGCCGACTTCGCGAAGGCTGACGCCGCGGCGGCGAGCCGGACCGCCGCCCGATGAGCTGGAACGGCATCCCGGTCATCGACCTCGACTCCCACATCGTGGAGCGGGCGGACCGCTTCTATCGCGACTACCTCGACCCCGCCTACCAGGATGCCTACCAGCAGCTCTGCGACGCCATCGCCCGGCAGGCGGAGGCGGGCAGCCCCTACTCGCTCTTCGGCAGCCGCACCTCGATCGTGGAGCCGATCGAGGCCGGGCGACCGCTGGGACGCCGCGACACGTTCGGGCTCACCCGGCGGTCCGCCATGGAAGGGGGCCGCAAGGCCTTTCCGCCGGGACGCGACGACGCGCTTCCGCCGATCCGCCCCGAGGTGAGCTGGGACGTCAAGGCCCGCGTGGAGGACATGGATCGGGCCCTGGTGGACATCGGCGTGCTGTATCCCACACACGTGTCGAGCTACTGCGCCCTGCGCGACCCGGCCTTCGAGAACGCGCTATACCGCGCCTACCACCGCTGGGTGGCCGACTTCTGCGCGCAGGCTCCGCGCCGGCTCAAGTGGACGGTGGTCGCCAACATGCGTGACGTTCCGGCCGGGGTTGCCGAGGTCCGCTACTGGGCCAACCGCGATCCGAATCTGGTCGGGATCTATATCTCCCCCCAGGCGCCCGACGGCAAGCCGCTCGACAACCCCGACCTGCACCCGCTCTACGCCGTCGCCCAGGAGCTCGACCTGCCGCTGCTCGCCCACGGCGGGACCGCCCGTCCACCCTACGGACCCGGCACGTTCGATCTGGACGGCTCCTGGTTCCTGCTCCACAGCTTCTCGAACCCCTGGGCCGGCATGGCCGCGCTGGGCGCGCTGATCGGCGGCGGCGTCTTCGAGATCTTTCCGACCCTGAGAGTGGCCATCATCGAGACCGGCGGCGGCTGGCTTCCCCTGGCCCTGGATCGCCTGGACACGCACTACCTCATGTCGCCCAACCACGTCCCGAACCTCAAGCGCCTGCCCCGCGAGGTCCTCGCCGAGGGGCGGTATTTCCACGCCATCGACACCTGGGAGCGCTCGCTGCCGTTCTGCGTGCAGGAGCTCGGCGAGGATCTGTGGCTCTTCGCCACCGACTGGCCGCACGGCGACACCGCGTGGCCGGAGAGCGTGGAGCAGGTGGTGAAGCGCCCGGAGCTCACGGACCGGGCCAAGCGGAAGATCCTCTCCGAGAACGCGCTGCGCCTCTGCCCGCGCCTGCGCGGTTAGCCGCTAGCGAGCACAGTCCGCCGTCAGTGCCGCCCCAGGAACCCCATGACCGCCTCGTTGAAGGCGTCGGCTTGCTCCAGGTTCGACAGGTGGGCGGCGTGCTTCAGGATGACCAGCTCCGAGCCGGCGATGCGCTGGTGAATCGTCTCGGCCATCGGCACGGTGGTGGCCGGATCTTCCGCGCCCACGACGATCAGCGTCGGGATCCTGATCGCCGAGATCCGGTCGGTCAGGTTGAGCTTGGCGATGGCCTGGCAACAGGCGATGTACCCGTCGGGCGGCGTCGTGCGCACCATGGAGCGGACGGCATCCGCCAGCGCCGGCCGGGTCTTCACCGTGTCAGCGGTGAGGAAGCGCGCCACCGTGGCCTCGACCAGGGCTTCCATGCCTCCGCCGGCCTTGATGGCGTCGATGCGCTGCTGCCAGAGCGCGGGATCGCCTAGCGGGTCCCGGCTGGTCGTGTCGCAGAGCACGAGCGTGCGCAGCACGTCGGGCTTCCGCAAGGCCATCGTCATGCCGGTCATGCCGCCCATGGAGAGCCCGACGAAGTGGGTCTGGGTGATCCCCAGCGCGTCGAGCAGGCCCAGCACGTCGTCGGCCAGGAGCTCGAAGCTGTAGGGCCCTGGCGCGACGTCCGTCTCCCCATGGCCGCGCTTGTCGTAGCGAAGGACGCGATACTTCTGCGTGAACGCCTGGATCTGGGGATCCCACATGCGATGGGTCGTGGCCAGGGAGTTGCTCATCGTGACCCAGGGTGCGCTCTCCGGGCCGTCGATCCGGTAGTTGATCTGGATGCCGTTGGCCTTGATCTTCATGGGCTCTCCTCGCTGGTGTGCCGGTCAGTCGCGTTCATAGCACGGCGGCGATCCCTGCGGCAATGCGCCGGACCGGCAGCGGCGCTCAGCCTTTGTCGCCCGCGCCCCGCGGATAGCAGCGCGCCAGCCATTCGGGCACCCCGCCCGCCGCAACCAGCCGGACCGGGATGCCAACGCGGTCGAGGAGACTGGCCGCCATCGAGGCGCGGTGACCGCTGGCGCACGTCGTCCACACTTCCCTGTCCGCTGGAATCTCCGCCAGCCGGGCCGGAAGGTCGCCGAGATGGATGCGAAGGCTGCCGGGAACATACCCGGCCTCCCATTCCACCGGCTGCCGCACGTCGAGCACCCGGATCGGCTGGCCGGCCAGGTACGCGTGGCAGAGATCATCGATGCTGGCGGTCGGAAACGAGCGGATCGCCCGCCGCTCGGACTGCCACGCCTCGAGCCCCCCGGCGGCGTAGCCGACGATGCGCTCGTAGCCGATGCGAATGAGCTGGGTGACCGCTTCGGCCAGCGCCTCCGGGACGGGATCGGGCAACAGCAGCAGGAGCCGCGCGTTGAACGGCGTGAGCCAGCCGACGTAGGTTCCGAAGGTGGAGTCGAGCTCGATGTTGACCGACCCGGGCACGTGGGCGGCGGCGAAGGCCCGGCGGTCGCGAGCGTCGATGAGCCAGGCGCCGTCCTCCAGGCGGCGGGCGACGTCGGCCGGCCCCAGCGCCGGCACGGTGGGCAGACGGCCCAGCACCGGCGGCCCGGCGCGATTGATCGCGGCCATGTGCGCGTAGTAGGCGGGGTAGGCCCGGAGCCCGGCGAGCTGCTGGCGGACGAAGCTCTCCTCGTCACGCGTGGATAGCGCAGGATTCGAGCGGAGCTCGGCGCCGATGGTGCTGGTCCGCTCCATGGAGCCCACGCTCGTGGTACAGAAGCTGCCTGCCCCATGTGTGGGCAGCAGTTGCACGTCCCGGGGCAGCTCGGCCAGGCGCCGGAGGGAGCGGAACTGGGCCCGCGTCAGCTCGTCGGCCACGCCCGGACCGAGCAGATCCGTCCGGCCCGCGCTCCCCACGATGAGGCTTCCGCCGCCGAACACGGCGACGGGATCGCGACGGCCGTCCTCGTACACGAGCCAGGCGAGGTGCTCGGGGGTGTGGCCGGGCGTCTCCCAGGCCACGACCCGGAGCGCGCCGATGCGGACCTCTTCGCCTTCGGTCATGGCGCGGTGAGGAAATTCGTACTTGCCCCTGGCGGGGGCCGCGATCTCGGCCCCCGCGGCCGACCGGAGCTCCAGGGCGCCAGAGACGTAGTCGTTGTGCACGTGGGTCTCGAGGACGTAGCGGACCCGCAGCTTGCGCGCCTCGGCGGCGGCCAGGAAGCGCCAGGCGTCGCGCTGGGGATCCACCACGACCGCCTCGCCGGCGGCAATGAGCAGATAGCTGTTGTCGCCGAGCCCCGGGGTCACGAACAGCTCGTACTCCATCGCCGCTCTCCTTGCTCACACGTGGTTGCGCAGCATCAGCTCCTTGGGGTGCGGATGCAAATAGACCTGAGTCGCCAGATAGGCGATGTCGAAGCGGCGCCCGTGATGCCTGACCAGGGTGACGGGTACGACCAGCGGCACCAGCCCGCGCCGGTAGTCGTCGATGACTTCCCCGAGCTCCGCTCGCTCGTCCGGGTCCAGGTCGCGCTTGAAATAGCCGGCCAGATGCTGCAGCACGTTGGCGTGGCGGCCGCGGGTGGCGCGCACCGCCAGCGCCTGCATGAGGAGCCGGCCGTATTCCTCGAGCCGCTCGCGCGGGAGCGCGCGGCCCGCTGCCGCCACCAGGCGGCCCAGACGCACGTAGTGGGCCGGGCTGTGGGCGAGCACCGCGAATTTCTGGGCGGTGTGGAAGGCCACGAGGTCGCGGGTCCGCGGGCGAGCTGCCGTGAAGGTCCGCCACCGCGCCACCGCGAACACGCGCTCGATGAAGTTCTCGCGGATGCCGGCATCGGTCAGCCGTCCTTCCTCCTCGACGGGCAGCATCGGCAGCCGCTCGACGAGCGCCGCGGCGAACAGGCCCCGGCCGTCGGCGCGGGGCCCGCCGTCCTCCCGGTAGACCCGGACGCGGAAAAGCCCGCAGGAGGGCGAGGCGCGCTTGAGGACGTACCCGTCCAGCTCCAGCCGCTCCAGCTCGCGCACCCGCCCCTCGGCGTAGGCGCGCATGCGCTCCGTGAGGTCTGCCCCCGAGGCCTCCTGCACGAGTCGCGGCGCGGCCGGACGCCCGACGAGACGCAGCGTGGGCCGCGGGACGCCGAGCCCGACCTCGACCTCGGGGCACACCGGCACCCACTCGACGTAGTGGCCGAGCACGTCGGTGAGGAAGCTGTCTCGCTTGTGCCCGCCGTCATAGCGGACGGTTTCGCCCAGCAGGCACGCCGACACGCCCAGGCGAATTCGCGTCGCGCCCATGGCTGCACCTTACTCCCTCGAGCAGGCGGAGGCGAATGCCCGGCGCTCATGCGCGGGTACAATGGCGGCGCATGGGCGTCTCCGCCGTCGAGCTCCAGCAGGTCGGCAAGGTCTATCGAGAGGGCGACGCCGAGCGGGTCGTGCTGCGGGACGTGTCGGTCGTCATTCGTCCCGGCGAGATCGCCGTCGTCCTCGGCCGCAGCGGCTCGGGCAAGTCCACGCTGCTCAACCTGATCGCCGGCATCGACCGGCCGACGTCGGGCCGGGTGCTCGTCGGCGGCACCGATTTGACCGCGCTCGACGAGCAGCAGCGCACCCTCTTCCGCCGCCGCCACATCGGCTTCGTCTTTCAGTTCTTCAACCTGATCCCTCTGCTCACGGTCGAGGAGAACCTGACCCTGCCCCTCGACCTCAACGACCGCGCCGACGCCAAGGGCGTGGAGCGGGTCCGCGCGCTGCTCGAGCGGGTGGGCCTGCCCGATCGCGGCGGGAGCTATCCCGATCGCCTGAGCGGCGGCGAGCAGCAGCGCGTGGCCATCGCCCGCGCCCTGAGCCACGAGCCCGCGCTGATTCTCGCGGACGAGCCCACGGGCAACCTGGACGCCGAGACGGCGGCGGGCGTGCTGGACCTGCTGGACATGCTGGCCCGCGAATCGGGCAGCACGGTGGTGATGGTCACCCACAGCCGCGAGGTCATCGGCGTCGCCGACCGCATCTTCACCATCCAGCGCGGGCAGCTGCTCGAGCAGGCCGCCGACCGGCGGCCGGGATGACGCGCCAGATCGCCCGCCTCATCGGCCGGCATCTGGGGCGCCACCCCTGGCAGATCGGCCTGGCCGTGCTGGGCATCGCGCTCGGCGTGGCGGTGGCCGTGTCGGTCGACCTCGCCAACGAGAGCACCCGGCGCGCCTTCATCCTGGCCACCGAGGCCACCACCGGCCGCGCCACCCATCAGATCGTCGGCGGCCCATCGGGCGTGCCGGAAGATGTCTATCGCGCCCTGCGCGTCGAGCTGGGCGCGCGGCCCAGCGCCCCTGTCGTCGCCGGCGACGTGGCCGCTGTCGACTACCCGGGCCGTGCCTTGCACGTGCTGGGCGTCGATCCATTCGCCGAGGCGCCCTTTCGCCCGTACCTGGGGGAGGGCGCGCGGGAGTCCCGCGGCGCCCGTGAGCGGCTGTCCCTCGTCGCCGGGCTGGTGACGCGGCCGGGCGCGGCGGTCATGGCGGCGCCCACCGCCCGCGATCTGGGGTTGTCGGTCGGCGGCACCCTCGCCGTTCGCGTGGCCGGCCATCGGCATCGCCTCACTGTGGTGGGCCTGCTGGATCCCGTCGATCGGCTCAGCGCCCGCGCCCTCGAGAGCGTGCTGATCACCGACATCGCCACCGCGCAGGAGATGTTCGGCGCCGCCGGCCACCTCAGCCGCATCGACCTGATCGTCGAGGACGACGACGCCGGCCGGGCTCTGCTGGCGCGCATCCGGGCCCTCTTGCCTGCCGGCGCCGAGGTCGTGGCCGCCGGGGCCCGCGCCGGGACGACCGCGC
Source organism: Candidatus Methylomirabilota bacterium (assembly GCA_035709005.1). NCBI lineage: Bacteria > Methylomirabilota (SeqCode) > Candidatus Methylomirabilota bacterium. The sequence continues at coordinate 16,897 of DASTFB010000077.1, forward strand.
AGATGATCCAGGCGTTTCAGTGGAACCTCACCGCGCTGTCGCTCCTGGCGCTGGTCGTCGGCATGTTTCTGATCTACCAGACGATGACGTTCTCGGTGGTCCAGCGCCGGCCTCTCATCGGCACCCTGCGGGCGCTCGGCATGACCCGGCGGGAGATCTTCGGGCTGGTGATGACGGAGGCGCTGGCGATCGGTGTGGCCGGCACTCTGGCCGGCCTCGCCCTCGGCGTCGGCATGGCCCACGGGCTCCTGCGTCTGGTCACCCGCACGGTCAACGATCTGTATTTCGTCCTGGCGGTCCGTGACGTCGCGCTCGACCCGAGCTCGCTCGCCCGGGGCATTCTGCTCGGCATCGGCGCCACGGCCCTCGCCGCCCTGGCGCCGGCCGTGGAGGCGACGGGCGCGCCGCCGCGGGCGGTGATGAGCCGGGCCGCCCTCGAGACGCGGGCCCGCCGAGCGCTCGGGCGCGCGCCCTGGCTCGGACTCGGCCTCATCGGGGCCGGCGCGGCCGTGCTGGCCTGGCCCCGAGGAGGGATCGCCGGCGGCTTCGCCGGCCTGTTTCTGGTGGTGGTCGGCTACGCGCTCCTCACGCCGGGCGCCGCGGTCTTAATGTTGCGAGGCCTGCAGCCCGCCGCGGCGGCCGGCTTCGGGATGCTCGGCCGGCTCGCCACCCGCGGCATCGTCGCGGCGCTCTCGCGCACCTCGGTGGCCGTGGCGGCGCTGACGGTCGCGGTCGCCGCGGCCATCGGCGTGGGAGTGATGGTGGCGAGCTTCCGCGAGGCGGTGACCCGCTGGCTGGACGGCACGCTGCACGCCGACATCTACGTCTCGGCGCCCAGCCTGGTCGGCAATCGTCCGGACGCCGTGCTGGATCCCGCGCTGGCCGCGCGCCTGGCCGCCACCCCCGGGGTCGGGCGCGTGAGCACCTCTCGCGGCGTGCTGGTCCCGGGCCCGCGGGGGCCCGTGCGGCTCGTGGCCCTGGAGCTGGACCCGGCGCGCCGGCCGCGCTGGCGCCTGCGCGAGGGAAGCGCAGACGCCCTCTGGGGGAGCGATACCGACTCGGTGCTGGTCTCCGAGCCTTACGCCAACCGTCACGGCACCCGGGTCGGCAGCGAGGTGCGCCTGCGCACGGACCGGGGCGAGCGCGACTTCGCCGTGGCCGGCGTCTTCTACGATTACGGCTCCAGCGCCGGGGTGGTCCTCATGAGCCGCCTGACCTACGAGCGGTACTGGGACGACAGGAAGATCTCGAGCCTCGCCATCGACGTGGCGCCCGGAGCGAGCGCGGAGGCCGTGATGCAGGCGCTGCGTGAGCGGACGGCCGGCGGGCCGGACGTCATCGTCCGATCCAATCGCGCGTTACGCGAGGCCTCGCTGGAGATTTTCGACCGCACCTTCGCCATCACCGGTGTCGTCCGGACCCTCACGATCGCGGTGGCCTTCATCGGTATGCTCGCCGCGCTCATGGCCCTGCAGCTCGAGCGCGGCCGCGAGATCGGCGTGCTGCGCGCGCTGGGCCTGACCCCGCGCGAGGTCTGGGGCCTCGTCACCGCCCAGACGGGCCTGATGGGCGCCCTCGCCGGAGTCCTCGCCGTGCCCTGCGGCCTGGCCCTCGCCGGCGTGCTGGTCTTCGTGATCAACCGCCGCTCCTTCGGATGGACGATGCCGCTCGATCCCTCGCCGGCGATTCTGCTCCAGGCCGTGGCGCTGTCGATCGCCGCCGCCCTCTTGGCCGGGCTGTACCCGGCGTGGCGGATGGCCACCGCCCTACCCGCAGATGCGCTGCGCGATGAGTGAGCGGCCGAGGGGCCTGTGAGCGGGCGCGCCACCGCGGCCCTCGTGACCGCGCTCGTCCTGGGGGCCGGCGCGCTCGCCGCCGCCGCATGGCTGGGGGGGGGCGATGGTGGAGCCCGCGGCATTCGCGCGACGATGGCGGTGCGCGAAGCGCTGGGCGGCGACGACGCCGGCTTCGCCCGTGCCCTGGTGCCGCGGCCATTCGCGTTTCCCCAGGATCACGGCCCTCACCCGGACTACCGCACCGAATGGTGGTACTACACAGGGAATCTGCAGACACCGGTCGGACGGCACTTCGGCTTTCAGCTCACGTTTTTCAGGAATGCGCTGACTGCCGGGCCCGACGGCGCCGCGGCCGGTCGCCCCTCGGCCTGGGCCGCGCGCCAGCTCTACCTCGCCCACTTCGCGCTCACGGACACGGCGGGCGCGCGCTTTCACACCGCCAGCCGGCTGACGCGTCAGGCCCTGGGGCTGGCCGGCGCCCAGGCCTCGCCGTTTCGGGTGTGGGTGGAGGACTGGTCCGCCGAGGGGCAGGCTCCCGGCGGGCTGCCGATGCGGCTGCGCGCGGCCGACGGCGACGTGGCCATCGACCTGCTGCTCGCTGCGGACAAACGGCCGGTACCTCAGGGCGACCAGGGACTCAGCCGCAAGGGCCCGGAGCCCGGCAACGCGTCCTATTACTACTCCATCACGAGGATGACGGTGCGCGGCACCGTTCGCCGGGGCGGCGAGACGCTGGCGGTGTCGGGCCAGGCCTGGATGGACCGGGAGTGGAGCACGAGCGCCCTCGGCCGGGACCTGGTCGGCTGGGACTGGTTCGCGCTGCAGCTGGAGGACCGGCGCGAGCTCATGTTCTACGTCCTGCGTCGCCGGGACGGCGCGCCCGGCGCGTTCAGCGCGGGCAGCATCGTCGCCGCGGATGGCGGCACGCGGCCCCTGGCAGGCGGCGACGTCGCCATCGAGGCGCTCGCGCACTGGACCAGTCCGCGCAGCGGCGTCCGCTATCCAGCCCGCTGGCGGGTCACCGTGCCCGCCTCCGGCCTGCGTCTGGAGCTGGCTCCGCGGCTGGCCGACCAGGAGCTGATCGTGGGCACGCGGTACTGGGAGGGCGCGGTGACGGTCGCGGGATTGGCGGGTGACCGGCCCATCGCGGGGCAGGGCTACGTCGAGCTCGTCGGGTACGGCGAGTGACAACCGGGGCTACGTCCGCGGGGCGATCCTCCAGAGCTGTCCGTTCGCCTCGTCGGTGACGACGTACAGCGCGCCGTCTGGGCCCTGCCGCACGTCGCGCACGCGCTGGCCGCGGTCGGCGAGCAGGTGCTCCTCGCCGATGACCCTGCCGTTCTCGAGCACGAGGCGCACGAGCGCGGTATCGACGAGGCTGCCCGTGAAGAGACTGCCGCGCCAGCCCGGGAACGCGTCGCCCGTGTAGAACTGCGCGCCGGACGGCGCGATCACCGGATCCCAGTAGTAGCGCGGCTGCTCGTAGCCGGGACGGGCCGTGACCGCGCCCCGGATGGAGAAGCCCGAGTACTCCTCGCCATAGGCCACCAGCGGCCAGCCGTAGTTCTTGCCGCGCTCGATCAGGTTGAGCTCGTCGCCGCCCTTCGCCCCGTGCTCCACCACCCAGAATCGCCCCTGCGGATCGAAGGCCGTGGCTTGCACGTTCCGGTGCCCGAGCGTCCAGATCTCCGGTCGGACACCGGTCTGCCCCACGAACGGGTTGTCGGGGGGAGCCGAGCCGTCCGGCTTGATTCTGAGGATCTTGCCCAGGTGGCTGTCGAGCTGCTGCGCGTACTTCCGCATCGGCGTGTCCGAGCGCTCGCCCGTCGAGATGTAGAGCATGCCGTCGGGGCCGAAGGCCACCCGGGAGCCGTAGTGCTTGGTGCCGTCGTAGGTCGGCAGCGCCCGGAAGATCACCCGAACGTCGTCGAGGCTGCGCTGGTCGGGTGAGAGGGCCCCGCGGGCGACGGCGGTGCCGTTACCGCCTTGCCGCGGCTCGGCGTAGCTCCAGTAGATCGTCCGGTCGGACTCGAAGGTGGGGCTCAACGTGACGTCGAGCAACCCGCCTTGGCCGCGCGCGTCGACGGGCGGCACGCCGGCGATCGGCGGCCCCAGCTCGCCCGTCGACGAGACGACGCGAAGGCGACCGGGCTTCTCGGTGACCAGGAGAGCACCGTCAGGCAGCGGCTCCACCGCCCACGGCCGCTGCAGCCCTTTGGCCACCACGGCCACGTCGAACCGGACGCTGGACTGGACGGCGCAGGCTCGGGTCTGGCCGGGAAACGCCGGCCGCTGGTCGGGCGCGTTGGGCTCGCGCGTCTCCAGCGGGGCGCAGCCGGCGCGGCCAGCCCCGCTTCCGTCGGGGGCTTGAGACCACACAGTGGCCGCCACCGCAACCCCGGCGACCGCTACCGTCGTCACGAACGCGACACGCGGTGTCCGCATGCTCCCTCCTTCACGCGCGCTGGGACCTCAGGTCGCACCGGTTCGCAAACCGCATGCCATGGAGATGTGCTAGACATAGACCGCGATGCCTCTCGACCGGATCGAAGACAAGACCTTCCTGGCGCTGTTGATCGCGGTATCGCTGATCTTCGCCTGGATCCTCTGGCCGTTCGCCGTCGCCATCCTCTGGGCCACCATCGTGGCGATTCTCTTCGCGCCGCTCAACCGACGGCTGACCGCCGCCATGCGGCAGCGGCAGACCCTGGCGGCGCTCGCCACGCTGGCGATCATCGTGGTGATGGTCATTCTGCCATTGACGCTCATCACCGCCTCCCTGGTGGAGGAGGCGGCTAACGTGTACGTGAGAATCCAGTCGGGGGAGCTGAACTTCGGCCAGTATTTCCGGCAGGTCGTCGAGGCCTTGCCCCCCTGGGCCGACGAGCTGTTGACCCGCTCGGGATTGACGACCCTCGGCGCGCTGCAGGAGCGGCTCTCCGCTGGCCTGATGCGGGCCAGCCAGTTCCTGGCCACCCAGGCCGTCGGCATCGGCCAGCGCACCTTCGACTTCATCGTCAACCTGTTCGTCATGCTGTACCTGCTGTTCTTCCTGTTGCGCGATGGCGAAGCGCTGGTTAGCCGCATCAAGGACGCCACCCCCCTGCGGGCCGAGCAGCAGCGCCAGCTCGCCGACAAGTTCGCGGTCGTCATCCGGGCCACGATCAAGGGCAGCATCGTGGTGGCCGTCCTGCAAGGCGCGCTGGGCGGCCTGATGTTCTGGCTGCTCGGCATCCGCGCCCCGCTGCTGTGGGGGGTCCTGATGGCCGCGCTCTCGCTGCTCCCCGCGGTGGGACCAGCCCTGGTGTGGTTGCCGGTCGCCCTGTACTTGTTCGTCACGGGGTCGGTGTGGCAAGGGATCGTGCTGACCGCCTACGGCGTGCTCGTGATCGGACTGGTGGACAATGTCGTGCGCCCGCTCATGGTCGGCACGGACACCAAGATCCCCGACTACGTGGTGCTGGTCTCCACCCTGGGCGGCATCGCGCTGTTCGGCATCAACGGCTTCGTCATCGGGCCCCTGATCGCGGCGATCTTCATCGCCGCCTGGGACATCTTCGCCGCCGCCCGGTCGAACCCCGGCGACCGACGGTAACGCCGGCGCTGCTGCCCCTTCGATCAGGCCTTGACGGGCACCGGCCGGGTCTCTAGCGCCGGAGCAGGCGGCAGCCCGGTCACCTCGAGGATCTCCTGCTCGTTGAGCGTCTCGCGCGCCACCAGCGCCTCGGCCAGCGCGTCGAGCTCCTTGCGATGCGCGCTCAGCAGACGCCGGGCCTCCTCGTAGCTCTCGTTGATGATGCGGAGGACCTCGGCGTCGACGGCGGCCGCGGTGGCCTCGCTGAACGGCCGGGCGGCGCCGTAACCGGCGGGGCCGCTCAAGTAGGGGTTGTCCCGCGGCGCCAGTTGTACCAGCCCGAGCCGCTCACTCATTCCCCAGCGCGTGACCATGCGGCGGGCCAGGCCGGTGGCTTGCTCGATATCGCTCTCGGCCCCGGTGGTCTTGGTGCCGTAGACGATCTCTTCGGCCGCCCGGCCGCCCAGCATGCCCACGATCCGCGCCCGCAGATACGCTTCGGGATAGTTATAGCGGTCGCTGTCGGGGCGCTGGTAAGTCAAGCCGAGCGCCTGGCCGCGCGGGACGATGGTCACCCGGTGCACCGGATCGGCGCCGGGCATCACCAGGCCCAGGATGGCGTGCCCACCCTCGTGATAGGCGATGCGCTCCTTGTCGGCGCGAGTCAAGAGCAGCGGACGCTCGGGACCGAGCACGATCTTTTCCAGAGCGTCCAGGAAGTCCTTGTGCCGGACGTCGCTCTGCTCGCGGCGCGCCGCCAGCAGCGCCGCCTCGTTGACCAGGTTCCTCAGATCCGCTCCCGAGAACCCCGGCGTCACCGCGGCGAGCTCCTCCAGATCGGCCTCAGCGGCCAGCGGTACCCGGCGGGTGTGGACCTTCAGGATCGCGGCGCGCCCGGTCTTGTCGGGAAGGTTCACGACCACGCGCCGATCGAAGCGCCCGGGCCGCAGGAGCGCCTTGTCGAGCACGTCGGGCTGGTTGGTCGCGGCCAGCACGATGATGCCCTCCCGGCTGGAAAAGCCGTCCATCTCGGTGAGGATCTGGTTCAGGGTCTGCTCCTGCTCGTTGGTGCCCCCGATCGCCACCTGGCCCCGCGCGCGGCCGATGGCGTCCAGCTCGTCGATGAACACGATGGCCGGCGCGTTCTCCCGCGCCTGCTTGAACAGGTCGCGGACCCGAGCCGCGCCCACCCCCACGATCATCTCCACGAACTCCGCGGCACTCATCGAGAAGAACGGCACCCCCGCCTCCCCCGCCACCGCCCGGGCCAGCAGCGTCTTGCCGGTGCCGGGCGCGCCCACCAGCAAGACCCCTTTGGGAGCGGTGCCGCCGAGCCGGGTGTACTTCTGGGGGTTCTTGAGGAACTCCACGATCTCCACGAGCTCGTTCTCGGCTTCGTCGATGCCGGCCACGTCGTCGAAGGTCACTTTCGTGTCCTTCTCCTGGTCGTAGCGCCGCGCTCGGCTCTTGCCGATGCCCATGAGCCCGCCGCCCAGGCCGCCGCCCTGCTGGGCCCGCCGGAACATCCACACGTAGAAGGCGATGAAGAGCAGGGCCGGCCCGAACCCGTAGAGCAGCGTCGCCAGGGGGCCGCGGCCCTCCTGGATCGGCTTGGCGCTGATCTCCACCTGGTGCTCGACGAGGAACGCTTCCAGCCCCGGGTCCACGAACGACGGCACAGTCGTCGTGAACGCCGTCACCGCCTGGGACGCCTCCTGCTCGGCGCCGCGCTGGGCGGGGGCCGGCCGGCCACTGCGGGACGCGGCGCTCGAATCGTCCCTCGGCGCATAGGTGACCGGGGTCTTGAAGCGGCCGGTGATGGTGTCGGCGCGGCTGTAGATGGCCTGGACGTTGCCCTTGGCGACTTCCTGCTTGAACAAGGTATAGGGCACGGTGACCGGCGCGTCGGGATCCGGCAAGAGCATGGTCACCAGGAAGTAGTTGACGATCAGGGCGAGCACGAACCAGAGCCACGTCTTGCGCGGAGGCATCGTCGCCTGTCGGGTGGACGGGGGGCGCCCGGGCCCGTCGCCCGGCTCGGCTCGGCCGGCCGCACCAGCGCTACTCTGGCGATGTTTCGGTTGGCCTATCCAGCTCATGGTCGTCTCCCCATTCGCGTCGGGACCGCGCGGGCACGCGGCGTTCCAGGTCCACTCCCGGATCGGGCGCCAGCTCCGGCCGCCCGGGTCAGCGTTGCCACAGGATCTCGGGCGCCTCGAGCGGGATTGCGGCGATCGGATGCCACGGGACCAGACGGGGCGTGTAGTGGGCGAGCGGACGCGTCGCCGGAAGCTTCACCGAGTACTCATAACCCGGCGCGGGGCCTTCGAGCGCCCGCCCCCGTTCCATGACGTGCCGCTCGGGCTCGCCGTGGTCGATCGGGTCGGCGTACAGCTCGACCCGCACCGCGTCGGCATCGAGGCCGCCCAGGCGGACCTCCACGGTCACACGATGCGCGGCGCCGTCAGTTTCCGCGGTCATGGCCCCGAAGCGCGCCTGGGGCCAGTGCGCGGCGAGCGCCTGCCGCCACGCGCTCAGCTCCCTCCCGCGCCGGCCGCCGTCGGCGGCGCGGGCGCGGTACGCGGCCGCCGCCGGCACGTAGTAGCGCTCCGTGTACTCCCGCACGACCCGGTTGGTCGAGAATCTCGGCGTGAGCCGCGTCATGCTCGCGCGCATCCTGGCGATCCAGCCGGTCGGCATCCCGAGGGCGTCCCGCGTGTAGAAGGCGGGGATCACCTCGCGCTCCAGGAGGGTATAGAGCGCCCGGGCCTCGGCGGCGTCCCAGGCGGGGTCGTCGCCATGCTCCTGGCCGTCCCCGAGCGCCCACCCGACATCCGGTGCATACGCCTCCGCCCACCAGCCGTCGAGCTCCGACAGGTTGAGGCCGCCGTTGACGAGGACCTTCATGCCGCTGGTGCCGCTCGCCTCCCACGGCCGCCGCGGCGTATTGAGCCACAGATCGGCCCCCTGCACGAGCCGCTCGGCCAGGAGCAGGTCGTAATCCGGGAAGAAGATCACGCGCCCGCGCACCTCGGGCCGACGCATGAAGGCGATCCAGGCCTTGATCATCTCCTGACCGGCCTCATCGGCGGGATGAGCCTTGCCGGCGAGGACGAGCTGCACCGGACGGTCACGATCGGTCAGGATCCGGATCAGTCGGTCCCGGTCGTGGAGCAGCAAGGCGGGACGCTTGTACGTGGCGAAGCGCCGGGCCCACCCGATGGTGAGCGCGTCCGGGTTCAAGCACTGGCCCATCACGGCGGCTTCGTCCGGGTCCATGCCCATGGAGGCCGCCTGCAGGGCCGCGCGCTCGCGGGCATAGGTGACGAAGCTCTTCCGGGCGCGGGCCCGCATGGCCCACAGCTCGGCGTCGGCGACGCAGGCCAGATCCTGCTCGACGGTGGCCATGGTGCCACGCCAGCGCTCGAGTCCACAGCTCTTCGTCCACAGCGCATCGGCCTCGACGGAGTCCCAGGAGGGCGTGTGCACGCCGTTGGTGACGTGCCCGATCGGGATCTCGGGCTCGGGCCAGCGGGGAAAGCACGATCGAAAGAGGCGACGGCTCACCTGCCCGTGCAAGCGACTGACGCCATTGATCGCGCCGCTGCCCCGGATCGCGAGATACGCCATGTTGAACGGCTCGTTCGGGTTCTCCGGATGCTCACGGCCGAGCGCCAGCAGGTCATGAAGGCCGAGCCCCAGGCCATCCTCGGCGTACCGGCGCAGGTAGAGATCGATCAGGCGGGGGGCGAAGCGGTCGAACCCGGCGGCGACCGGGGTGTGGGTAGTGAACAGGTTTCCCGCGCGCGTGACCGTCAACGCCACCGCGAAGGAGCACCGGTTGTCCTCCATGAAGCTCCGGGCCCGCTCCAGCACGGCGAAGGCCGCGTGGCCCTCGTTCAGGTGGCAGACCTCGGGCTCGAGGCGGAGCGCGCGCAGCAGGCGCCAGCCGGCGATGCCCAGGACGAGCTCCTGTCGGAGGCGGAGCTCCGGGCCGCCGCCGTAGAGCTCGCTGGCGATGCCGCGCGCGGCCGGCGGATTGGCGGGATCGTTGCTGTCGAGCAGGTAGAGCGCGAGCCGACCGACCTGCACCTGCCAGGCGCGGAACCAGAGCTTTCGACCCGGCAGCTCGATCGGGATGCGGATCCACTCGCCGCTGTCATTCCGCACCGGGCTGATGGGGAGCTGGGCGGGCTCGTTGTACGGATAGAGCTCTTCCTGGCTGCCGTCCGGGCCGATGGCCTGCCGGAAGTACCCGCGCTGATACAGCAGACCGACGGCGACGACGGGGACGCCTAGATCGCTGGCCGCCTTGAGCTGATCCCCGGCCACGTTGCCCAGCCCGCCGGAGTAGATGGGCAGGGCCTCGCTGAGCTCGAACTCCATGCAGAAGTACGCCACCCGCGTGAGCGGCGAGCCCGGGTGGTTGTGCTGGAACCAGGCGGGCGAGGCCAGATACTCGCGTCGCTCGGCGAGCAGCCGCGTCACCCGCGTCCGATACTCGGGGCGCGCCAGCACGCGCCGCAGCTTGCTCCGCGACACCGTCTGCAGCACCACCCAGGGATTGTGGGTCAGCGCCCAGAGCTCGGGATCGAGCTCGGTCCACAGCTCGTCGGTCCCGTGGTGCCAGGCCCAGCGCACGTTCAGCGTGAGCTCGGCGAGCGCGTCGACCGCGATGTCGGCCTCGGTCATGCCTGGCCTCGCCGCCGGCCCTGGCCCGCGAAGACGGCCTGAATCGCCGCCTGCGCCTCCTCCTGGATCCGGCGCAGGTGGTCCTCCCCCTTGAAGCTCTCCGCGTAGAGCTTGTAGACCGCCTCGGTCCCGGACGGCCGCGCGGCGCACCAGCCGTGCTCGGTGACGATCTTGACGCCCCCGATCGGCTGGCCGCCATCGGGCGCCGCCGTCAGCACGGCCTGGATCGGCTCGCCGGCGAGCTCGGTCAGTCCGAGGGTCTCGGCGGTCAACTCCTGGAGCACGGCCTTCTCCTCGGGCGAGGCCGGGGCGTCGATCCGCTCGTAGGCTGGCTCGCCCAGCTCGCGCGTCAGATCCCGGTAGTGCTCGGCGGGATCTCGGCCGGTCCTGGCCGTGATCTCCGCCGCCAGCAACCCCATGAGCAGGCCGTCCTTGTCGGTGGCCCACACCGAGCCGTCCCGAGCCAGGAACGAGGCGCCGGCGCTCTCCTCCCCCGCGAAGCCGAGCGTGCCGTCCAGCAGCCCGTGGACGAAGTACTTGAAGCCGACGGGGACCTCGACCAGGCGCCGGCCCAGCCGCGCGGCCACGCGATCGATCATGCTGCTGCTCACGATGGTCTTGCCGACCGCGGCCGTCGGTGGCCACCCCGGGCGATGCCGAAACAGATACCAGATGGCCGCGGCCAGATAGTGGTTGGGAGGGAGCAGCCCCCGACCTCGGGTCACGATGCCGTGCCGGTCCGCGTCGGGATCGGCGGCGAAGGCCACGTCGAACCGGTCGCGGAGCCCGATCAACCGGGCCATCGCGTACGGCGACGAGGGATCCATGCGGATCTTTCCATCCCAGTCCACCGTCATGAAGCGGAACGTGGGATCGACGTCCGGGTTCACGACGTCGAGAGAAACGCCGTAACGCCCGCCGATCGCCTCCCAGAAGCCGACGCTGGCACCGCCCAGCGGATCGACCCCGAACCGCAGCTTCGTCCCCCGCAGCACGTCCGTGTCGATCACCGTTGACAGCGCGCCGACGTACGACTCGACGTAATCGAAGGGATGGATCGTGCCCGCCCGCCGGACCTGCTCGTACGGGACGCGCCGGACGGCGTGCAGCCCCTCAGCGAGCAGCACGTTGGCCCGCTTCTCGATCCAGCGGGTGACGTCCGTGTCGGCCGGCCCGCCCGATGGCGGGTCGTACTTGAAGCCGCCGTACTCGGGCGGGTTGTGCGAGGGCGTGATCACGATCCCGTCGGCGAGCCCCTGCCCGCGGCCCCGGTTGTAGGCCAGGATCGCCTGCGAGATCGCCGGCGTGGGCGTGAACCGGCCGTGCGCGTCCTGCATGACGTCGACCTCGTTGGCGGCCAGGACCTCGAGCGCCGCCACCCGCGCCGGCTCGGACAGGGCGTGCGTGTCCCAGCCCAAAAAGAGCGGTCCGTCGACGCCGTGCTCCCGTCGGTAGTAACAGATCGCCTGCGTGATGGCCAGGATGTGGCCTTCGTTGAAGCCCAGGTCCAGCGAGGTTCCGCGATGGCCCGACGTGCCGAAGGCCACACGCTGAGCGGGCACCGACGGGTCGGGCCGCTCCGTGTAGAAGGCCGTCACCAGCCTGGGCACGTTCACCAGGAGGGAGGCTGGCGCCGGATGTCCCGCCATCGGGTGGACCTTCATGTCGTTTCGCCCATCTCAGGACCGATCACGAGGGGATCGAGCTTGCCATTGTACGCCTCCGTCCACTCGCGCGGACCTCGAGGACGGTCACGTCAGTCTGATGCGGCGGCGTTCCGACGGGGCGATCTCGTACATCTTGCCGTTGACGGCGATGCGGATGGATGGGGCCTGACAGTGCATGGCCTTCACCCGGACGGCGTCCGGGGTCAACTCGAGGTCGAGCGACTGGCCGCGGTAGCGCACGAACAGCCGCAGGCGATGGAGCGGCTTGGGCAAGCGCGGGTCGAGCCGAAGCACGTCGCCGCGCAGCTCGATGCCGGTGTAACAGCGCTGCAGCACATCCACCGTCCCCGCCATGGCCCCCAGATGGATGCCCTCCGGCGTGGTTCCGCCCTGGATGTCGGCCACGTCGGTCACCAGGCCCTCCATGAAGACGTCCCAGGAGGCCGGGCGGTCGGCGCGGGCCAGGACCCAGGAGTCCGCCACCCGGCTGAGGGAAGAGTCGTGGGCGCTGCGCGCATAGTAGTAGTTGATGTTCCGGGCGATGGTCTGGGCGTCGAACGGATAGCCCAGGCGCTCGAACAACGACCGGAGCTCGGCGGCCGAGAAGAGGTAGAACAGCATGAGGACGTCGGGCTGCTTGGACAGCTTGTAGTTGATCGTGCTGTCGCCCTCCGCCTCCAGGATGAAGTCGAGCCGGTACAGGTGCCCGTAGCGCTTCCGGTAGGCCTCCCAGTCGAACTCCTTGAGCACCTCGTAGCCCTCGAACTGGCTGAGGATCCCGTCCTCGTGGAACACCAGACGCATCCGCCGGCTGATGGTGTCCCACTCGCCGATCTCCTGATCCGTGAGCGCCAGCCGGTCGACGATCCGGCGGCGCACGTGAGCCGGGAGCAGGTCGAACACGGCCCGCGCGTGCACCAGCACCCAGACGGCCATGACGTTCGTGTAGGCGTTGTTGTTCAACCCGGGACGATCGGCGCCGGGGTAGCGGTCGTGGTACTCGTCCGGCCCCATCACCCCCCGGATCTCGTACCGCTCCAGAGCGGGATCGTACGTGGTCGCGCTGGCCCAGAACCGGGCCATGTCGAGCAGCATCTCGGCGCCGTAATCCACGAGGAACTCCAGGTCGCCGGTCACCTCGTAGTACTGCCAGATGTTGTAGGCGATCGCCGCCCCCACGTGCCGCTGCAGGTGGGTGTGATCCGGCATCCAGCGCCCCGAGCGGGGGTTGAAGAACTGGGTGTCGGTCTCCTCACGCCCGTTGCTGCCGCTCTGCCAGGGGAACATGGCGCCGCGGTAGCCGGCGGCGCGGGCCGCCACCCGGGCCTCCTCGAGCCGCCGATAGCGGTAGAGCAGCAGGGCCCGGCTGATCTCCGGCATGCGCAGGTTCAAGAACGGAAAGATGAACACCTCGTCCCAGAAGACGTGACCGCGGTAGGCCTCCCCGTGCAAGCCTCGGGCCGGCACCCCCACGTCGAGATCCCGCGTCTGCGGAGAGACCGTCTGCAAGAGGTGAAAGATGTGCAGCCGCACGAGGGCCGCGGTGGCGACGGCGCCGTTCCGGGGGGTGATGGGGTCGACGTCCACGTCCAGGTTCATACCGAAGGTCCGCCACAGGTGCTTCCAGGCGCGCGCGTGGGTCTGGAGCAGGGCCGCGAAGGCGCCTGCCCGCGTGATCGCCGTCCGCGCCTCGAGCCCGCATTCGCTGATGGCCCGGTCCCGCGAGGTGTAGAGGGCCACGATCTTCTCGATCCGGACCGGCGTCCCGGCCGTGACGTCCACCACGGTGTCCCGGGCGATGTACCGCGGCTCCGCGATGGGCGGACCGGTCTCGCCGACCTGCCGGTCACCCTCGAATACCTGGATCCGCGCCGCCTGGGCGATCACGATCTCCGACTGCCGGGTGCGGATCTTGAGCGCGATCCCGTCGCTGCCGACCGCCGCCGTCTCCAGCCCGTCCAGGTGCTCTTTCGTGAGATGGCGATAGCGCGCGACCAGGTCGTTGACGACACGACCGTCGAGCGCGGCCCGGATCTCCAGCGGGCCGGTCCAGTCCTCCGGGGTGATCGTGGTCTCGAGCGCAGCCAGGTGCGGCGCCGCCATGGACACCAGCCGCACGCTCCGCACCCGGGTCGTGCGACCCCCGGTGTCCCGCACCCGGACGTCACGGACGAGGACGCCCCGGCGGAGATCGAGCGCTTGCCGGTACGACAAGATCTCGACGGCCTGCAGCGTGAACCACGGGTCTCCAGGTCTCCGGAACGTCAGAGGCAGCCAGTTGGGCGCATTGACGAGGTCTTCGTGCTCCAGGGTGCGGCCCTCGACGACGCTGGGCTGCCGGTCGTAGCACCCTGCGATGTACGTGCCGGGATAGTGCGTGGGGCCGGCGACGCTTTCGGGCGCGGCGCCCCGCGTGGCGAAGAAGCCGTTGCCCAGCGTGCACAGGGATTCGCGCAGCCGCTCCTGGGCCGGGTCGAACCCCTCGTAGACCAGCGACCATCCTTTCATGACGCCGCCCTGGCGCGCGGGATCAGGCGAATCGTCCCCAGTTCGGCGACGACGACGTCGGCGCCGTGCTCGCGCAGGCGTTGAGCCTGATCGCCATCGCCGACCCCGATCACCAGGCCGAAGCCGCCCCGGCGCCCGGCCTCCACGCCGGCGGTGGCGTCCTCGAAGACGACGCCGTGGGCCGGTGGGACGCCCAGCCGCCGGGCCGCCTCCAGGAACATCGCCGGATCGGGCTTGCCCGGCAGACCCAGGCGCGCGAGCTCGACCCCGTCGACCCGGATCTGGAACAGGTCGGTCAGCCGGGCCACGCGCAGGATGGCAGCGGTATTCCGGCTGGAGGACACCACCGCGGTCTTCACCCCGAGCGCACGGGCCTGGCGCACCAGCGCGACCGCCGGCTGGTACACCCGCACGCCCTCCTGCTCGAGCAAGGCGAGAAAGTACCGGTTCTTGCGCTTGCCCAGGCCGTGCACGGTCTCCTCGCTCGCGTCGTCCTGTGGCGTCCCCTCGGGCAGCCGGAGCCCCCGGGAGGCCAGGAAGTCCCGAATGCCGGCGTGGCGGGGCTTGCCGTCCACGTAGGAGCGGTAGTCGGTGACGATGTCGAAGGGCTCGAACGGCACGCCGGTGCGCGCGGCCTGCGCCGTGAGGTGATCGTCGAAGAGCTGCTTCCAGGCCGAGGCGTGCAGCCCGGCCGTTCTCGTGATCACGCCGTCCAGATCGAACAGGAACGCTTCGAACCGGGACAGATCGATGACGACGGTATCCACGCGCTAGAGGGCGACGCGCCGCAGGCGCAGCGCGTTGGCGATCACCGAGACCGAGCTGAACGTCATGGCGGCGCTGGCGATGATGGGGCTCAGCAGGATGCCGGCGAACGGATAGAGCACGCCGGCCGCGATGGGCACCCCGAGCGCATTGTAGACGAACGCGAAGAACAGGTTCTCGCGGATGTTGCGCATGGTGGCCTGGCTCAGCCGCCGGGCCCGCACGATCCCGCGCAGATCGCCCTTGACCAGCGTGATGTCGGCGCTCTCGATGGCCACGTCGGTGCCCGTCCCCATCGCGATGCCGACGTCGGCCTGGGCCAGCGCGGGGGCGTCGTTGACACCGTCCCCGGCCATGATCACGCGCCGTCCCTGCGCCTGCATGGTCTTCACGATGGCGAGCTTGGCCTCGGGGAGCACCTCGGCCTCGAACTCGTCGATCCCGAGCTTGCGGGCCACGGCCTCCGCGGTGCGTCGGCTGTCTCCGGTCACCATGACGATCCGCAAGCCGGATTCCCGCAGCGCGCGCAGGGCCTCGGGCGTGGAGGGCTTGATCGGGTCGGCGACGCCGATCAGGCCGGCCAGACGCGTGTCCACGGCGACGAACATCACGGTTTGCCCGTCGCCGCGCAGGGCGTCGGCCTCCGCGGCCAGGACGTCGACGTCGACGCCCGGCTCCTGCATGAGACGGCGGTTGCCGATCGCGACCCGGACGCCGTCGACCCGGCCTTCGACGCCCTTGCCGGTGACGGAGCGAAAGTCCTCGCTGCCCGGCACCGTCACCCCCCGCTCGGCCGCGCCGGCCAGGATGGCCGCGGCCAGCGGATGCTCGCTGCCCCGCTCGAGGCTCGCCGCCCACCGCAAGACCGCGGCCTCATCGTGCGGCCCCGCGGTCTGCACCGCCGTCAGTCGCGGCTTGCCTTCGGTCAGCGTGCCGGTCTTGTCCGCGACCAGCGTGTCGGCCTTCTCCGTGGTCTCGAGCGCCTCGGCGTTCTTGACGAGCACGCCGGCCAGCGCGCCGCGTCCCGTGCCCACCATGATCGACATCGGAGTGGCCAGGCCCAGGGCGCACGGACAGGCGATGATGAGGACGGCGACGGCGTTCACCAGGCCATACACGAATCGGGGCTCGGGCCCCCAGAGCCCCCAGCCGATGAAGGTCAGCACGGCCGCGATCACCACGGCCGGCACGAACCACGCCGACACCTGGTCGGCGAGCTTCTGGATGGGGGCCCGCGTCCGCTGCGCCTCGCCGACCATCTGGACGATCCGGGCCAGCAGCGTCTCACTGCCCACGCGCTCGGCGCGCATGACGAAGGTGCCGGTGCCGTTCACCGTCCCGCCAATGACGCGGCTGCCCGCGGTCTTCTCGACCGGGATCGACTCGCCCGTCACCATCGACTCGTCGACCGCGCTGGCGCCCTCCACCAGCGCGCCGTCGACGGGCACGCGCTCGCCGGGACGCACCCGCAGGAGGTCGCCGACCTGCACCGCATCCAGCGGCACGTCCTCTTCGTGGCCGTCCGGCCCGACACGCCGTGCCGTGGGCGGCGTCAGGTCGAGCAGCGCCTTGATCGCGCTGCTCGTCTGGCTGCGCGCCCGGAGCTCCAGCACCTGACCGAGCAGCACGAGCACGGTGATGACCGCCGCCGCCTCGAAGTAGAGGCCCACCTCGCCTCCGTGGGTCCGGAACGAGGCCGGAAACACTCCGGGCGCGACGGTGGCGGCGAGGCTGTACACGTACGCCGTCCCGGTGCCCAGGGCGATCAGGGTGAACATGTTCAGGCTGCGATTGACGATCGAGTTCCAGGCCCGGACGAAGAACGGCCAGCCGGCCCCGAGGACGATGGGCGTTGCCAGCACGAGCTGCATCCACGCGGCGACGCGGCCGGGGATGAGGTGGCGCAGGGGTGCGCCGGGAAGCATGTCGCCGACCATGAAGGCCAGCAGGGGCAGCGTCAGCGCGAGACCGATCCAGAATCGCCGCGTCATGTCGACGAGCTCGGGATCGGGGCCGTCGTCGGGCCCGACGGTCATCGGCTCCAGGGCCATGCCGCAGATCGGGCAGCTCCCTGGCGCGTCGCGGACGATCTCCGGGTGCATGGGGCACGTCCACTGCGTGCGCGTCGGCGCCGGGGCCAGCGGCTCCAGCGCCATACCGCACTTGGGACACGTGCCCGACCCGACCTGGCGAACCTCGGGATGCATAGGACAGGTGTACAGGGCGCCCTCTGGCGGGGACGGCGGTCGAGGCAGCGTAGGCCGCTTCATAGGTGTCCGCTCGGGGAATCTCGACGCTCTCACCGCGGTCAGGGCTTGTCAAGGCGCCGGGCTGGTAGGCTGAGCGTGATGGCCGAACGCCTGGCTCGCGAGCTCGCCCGACTCCACGCCGTCCCGCTCACCGACTTCGTCAAGACCAGGGACGCCCTGGCCCGCGAGCTGCGCGCCGCCCGGCGCACGGCCGAGGCGGATGCCGTAGCAAAGCTCCGGAAGCCGACGCCGGCCGTGTGGGCGATCAACCGGGTGGCTCGCGAAGACCCCGACGCGGTTGCCCGGCTCGTCGCGGTCGTGGACAGTCTCAAGCGCGCCCACTTCGGCGAGCCTGGGCCGCTGGCCGAGGCCACCGAGGCCCAGCGGTCGACCCTCGAGCACGTCCTCGAGCGGGCCAAGGCGGTCCTGGCGAACGCCGGCCTCGGGGTATCGGCGACCGTCCTGGGCCGCATGTCGGCGACACTCCTGGGCGCCGCCGCCGACCCCGAGGCCACCGCGGCCCTCCGCCAGGGACGATTGACGCACGAGCTGCCGGCCCCGGGGTTCGAGGCCCTCGGAGGAGCCCCGAGAGCGCGCACGGCTCGGCGTGACGAGGCAGCAGCCGAGTCGCGAGGATCGCGGGTCCGCGACGCCCGGCGCGCGGCCGAATCCCGAGCGCGCGAGGCCGAGCAACGCGCCCGGCAGGCCGAGCAGGTAGCGTCCGAGCGCCGCCAGGCCGCCGAGCAGGCGGCCCGCGAAGTGCACGACCTGAGGCAGCGCCTGCGCGAGGCCGAGCGGCGCGCCCGGGACGCGCGCCGGGCCGCGAAAGAGGCCGAGGCTGCGGCCAGCCGCGTCCGGCGGCAGGCCGACCAGGCCGATCCGACAGCCCGCTGGCATTGACGTTGCACTGCCGTCACTCATGCCGAGGGCCATCTGGAGCGGCGCCGTCGCGTTCGGGCTGGTCAGTGTCCCCGTCAAGCTCTATTCGGCCACCGAGCGGCGGGCCGAGCTGGCGTTCCGGCAGCTTCACAAGAAAGATCACGCCCCCATCGACTACCGGCGCTTCTGCAGCAAGGAAGATATCGAAGTCGACTGGAAGGACATCGCGCGGGGCTACGAGTACGCGAAAGGCCGGTTCGTCGTCTTGACCGAGGGGGACTTCGAGCGGGCCAAGACCCCGGCCACCCAGACCCTGGAGATCCGCGACTTCGTGCCGGGCGACCAGATCGACTTCGCGTTCTTCGAGACGCCCTACTGGCTGGAGCCGACCCGGCCCGGCCGCAAGGCGTACGGCCTCCTCCGGGACGCCCTCGCCGAGACCGGCCGGGTGGGCATCGGTACCTTCGTGATGCGCCAGCGCGAGCACCTGGCCGCCCTCCGCCCCTCGGGCAAGGCCCTCCTGCTCACCACGATGCGCTTCGCCGACGAGATCCGCCCGGCCACGCAGCTGGATCTGCCGAACGGAGTCGGGGCCACGCGGGAGAAGAAGCTGGCCTTGCAGCTGATCGACACGCTGGCCTCGGACTGGGAACCCAAGAAGTATCGCGACACCTACCGCGAGGTGCTACGGGCCGCGATCGAGCAGAAGGTCGAGGGCAAGGAGATCGTGATGCCCGAAGCGCCGAAGCCTCCCAAGGTCGTCGACCTCATGGAAGCGTTGCAGGCCAGCCTCAAGGCTCCGCGGCGGGACCTGGCCAAGGCGGCCGGCCGGATGGATCGGCGAAGCGCGACCGCCGGGCGACGCCGCAAGTCGGTCCGGGCAGCCAAGGCCGCGTAGCCGGCCGGCCGCCCTCAGCGACCGAACACCTCCGTGGCCTGGAGCCGGCGGGCGCTGGCCAGGGCATCCGCGGTGCCATCGGCCAGGACCTGCCTGAGGTGCGCGGCCGTCAGCATGGCCGGCAAGAAGACATAGTCCGCTCCACCGGCATACAGCCGCTCGGCGTCCTTCATGTTGTCCGCCGTGACGACCAGGCGCGCGTTGGCGTTCAGGGCCCGGACCCGGCGCAGCAACTGCAGATTGCTCGTGCCCTTCAGAAACCAGTCCGAGATCCCCGAGACCACGACGGCCGCCTTCTCGATCCCCGCCTGACGAAGCGTCTCGGCGTTCGAGATGTCGCCGTAATAGGCCTCGATGCCATGGCGGCGGAGCCGCTCGAGCATCCCGGTGTCGACGTCGATCACGACGAGCCGGCGCAGGCTGGGGGCGTGACGCCGGAGGTGGTCCACCAGACTGACGCCCTCGCCGGACACGCCCAGGAAGAACACTTCGTCGCCGCGCCGCTGCCCCGGATGCCCGGTGTCGGCCTCCACCTCCGCGGCCGGGGCGGATCCGAACCAGCGGGCCAGGCCCAGGCGGTGCAGGGTGCTTGCCAGGGCGCCGGCCAACTGCTGGTTGCGCTGGATGCTGTAGGTCGAGATGACCGCCGTCATGAGCAGCGTGTACAGCACGAGCGATGCCGCGTCCGGGCTCACGTGTCCCAAGCTGACACCGAGGGTGAACAGGATCAGCGAAAACTCGCTGATCTGCCCCAGGTTGATGCCCACGACGCTGGCGGTCTTCACATCCACACGCAGGGCGGCACACAGCGGATACGTCGCCACGAACTGCACGAGGATCACGAACGCCGACACGGCGCCGGCGAGCAGCAGAAGGTGCAGGGAGGGGCTGGGGACCTTCAGGCCCAGGGCGACGAAGAACAGGGTAAGGAAGACGTCGCGGATTTCGGTGACCCTCGGCACCACCTCGGTGCCGTACGGAAATGACGCGATGAGCACGCCGGCGACGAGCGCCCCCATTTCCTTGGAGAGGCCCGCCCAGCCGGCCGCGCCGGACATCAGGAAACACCAGGCCATCGTCGTGACCAGCATCAGCTCGGAGGACATGGCGACGGCGCGGAACAGCGGCGCCAGGAGGAAGCGCCCGGCCAGCATCGCGGCGCCCAGGAGGGCGGCGCCGGTCCCCAGCGACACGAGGAGCGGCCCGGCCTGCAAGTGCGTGAGGTTCGGCTGTAACGCGAGGAAGGCGATCGCGTAGAGATCCTCGAACACGAGGATGCCCAGCGTCACGCGGCCGGCAAAGGTCGTCAGCTCCCGCTTGTCGGACAAGAGCTTCACGAGGATCAGCGTGGAGGCGAAGCCGGTGCCGATCGCCAGGTACAACCGGTCGAACGGGCCCCCGGTGACCGCCGCGATCGGGGAGAGAACGAACCAGGCGGCCGCGGCACAGATCGGGACCTTGAGGAGACCGCTCACCGTGATGATGCGGCCGGCCTGCAGCAGGCGCGGCAAACTGAGCTCGAGCCCGATCAGGAAGAGGAGCAGGACCAGGCCGATCTCGGCGATGTGCTCGATGTTCGCTTCGTCGTGGACCAAGCCCAGGCCCACCTGCGGGCCCAGCAAGGCCCCGGCCACGATGTACCCGATGAGCAGTGGCTGCCCGAGGCGTTGGGCGAGACCGGCCAGCGCCGCCGCGACGATGATGCAGATCCCGATGGCCCCGACGAGATCCATGAACCTAGAAGGCGCGCCCGCACACGGGGGCTGAGCCCGCCATCGCTCCTGAACGGCAGGGCATACGCCATCATGCCCGATGCCGACGGCCGCGACCAAGTATCGGCGATCTAGGCCTTGCGGGCGGCCGCGCTCCCGGGCGGTGTCTGCACCGGCGCGCTCTGATCCCGCACCAGCAGGATCGGCGTGCGCGTACCGCGGAGGACGGATTCGGCGACCGATCCCAGGATGAGGCGGCCGATGCCGCTGCGTCCGTGCGTGCTCATCACGACGAGGTCGGCGTGCGCCACGCGCGCGGCCTCCACGATCGCCGGCGCCGCCGCGCCGTACCATACCGACGTCCGCACCGGCTCGACGCCCTGGCGCCGGAGCCGGCTCGCCACCGACTCGAGGTACTCCTCGGCCTCACGCACCACGGCCACCTGGGCGTCGATCGGGTCGGCCCCGGGTAGCGTCGTGGCCTCGGCGGCTCGCAGCAGGATCAGCGAAGCCCCGGGATTGTCCTTGACGACCTCGACGGCCTTGGCGACGGCCACCTCGGCCAGCGGAGAACCATCGAGCGGAACCAGGACGGACGTGACCTTCATGCTCTCCTCCTTATCGCGCGCGCCATCTCGGCGGCCGTCATCCGCGGGCGCGCCGCCAGGCCCAGGCTCCGACGGGCAGCGCGAGGTAGAGCACCACGGCGCCCACCAGCGTGGCCGCGATCGGCCGGTCGAGGAAGAACCACCAGTCGCCGCGCGAGAGGATCAACGCGCGCCGGAAGTGGGTCTCCAGCATCGGGCCCAGGATGAGGCCCAGGACGACGGGCGCCACCGGGAAGCCGTGGCGCTGCAAGGCCCAGCCGACCACGCCGAAGGTGGCCAGCACGTACAGGTCGAAGACGTTGTTGCTGACGGCGTAGGTGCCTGTGAAGCAGAAGATCAGGATCAGCGGCAACAGCACCCGCGGGGGGACGCGGGCCAGCCGGACCCACAGGCCGATGAGCGGCAGGTTGAGGACCAGCAGCAGGACGTTGCCGATGTACATGCTGGCGATGAGCCCCCACACGAGGTCGGGGTTCTTCTCGAAGAGCAAGGGCCCCGGCCGAAGCCCGTAGAGCATCAGGGCGCCCAGGAGGACCGCCGTCGTCCCCGACCCGGGGACGCCCAGCGTCAGCAGCGGGACCATCGCCCCGCCGCTGGCCGCATTGTTGGCCGTCTCCGGCGCGGCCACGCCCTCGATGACGCCCGTGCCGAACCGCTCCGGGTGCCGGGAGACTCGCTTCTCGGCCATGTAGGCCAGAATGGAGGCCAGCGTGGCGCCGGCGCCGGGCAGGACGCCGACGATGAACCCGATCAGAGTGGCCCGGGGCAGCGTGAACCGGCAGGCGCGCCAGTCCGCGCGCGTGGGCCAGATGCCGGTGATCGGACGATCGTAGATCTGCTGACGCAACGATCCCTCGGCCGTCGTGAGCACCTCGGCGACGGCGAACAGGCCCAGCGTGACCGGCAGGAAGTCGAGGCCATCCAGCAGGCTCGGGATTTCGAACGTGAACCGCGGCGAGCCGGTCATGGGGTCGCTGCCGATCGTGCCCAGGAGCAGGCCGAAGGCCGCCATGAGGAGGCCTTTGGCGACGGACTCCCCTACGATGCCGCCCAGGGTGCACAGGGCGAGCAGCATGAGGGCGAAGTACTCCGCCGGGCCGAAACCGAGCGCGACCTTCACGAGCGGCCGGGCCAGGAGCATCAGGAGGATGACGCTGGCCGTGCCGGCCACGAACGAGCCGATTGCCGCCATGCCCAGCGCCGGACCCGCGCGGCCCTGGCGGGCCATGCGATAACCGTCGAGACAGGTCATGACCGACGACGTCTCGCCGGGCGTGTTGATCAAGATCGCGGTGGTGGACCCGCCATACTGCGAGCCGTAGTAGATCCCGGCCAGCATGATCAGCGCCGAGGTCGGGTTCATGCCGAAGGTGAGCGGCAACAGGATGGCGACCGTCGTCACCGGGCCGATGCCCGGCAGCACGCCGATGAGTGTTCCGCCGGCCACGCCGAGCAGGCAGTAGAACAGATTGGTGGGCGTGAGGGCCACGCTGAACCCCAGCGCCAGGCTCTGGACGATCTCCGTCACGGCAGCGGCACCTTCAGCCACACGGCGAAGACCAGGTAGGTCAGCACAGTGGCCCCCGCCGCCACGGCGCCCACGACCGGCCAGCGGCGCTCGCCGTAGGCGCCGAGGAGCCCGGCCAGGAACAGCGTGCTGGTCGCCAGAAAACCCAGTCGCTCGAAGAGCACGATGTAGAGGACGATGGCGAGCGCGGTGGCCAGGAGACGGCGCCAGCGCCCCGGGTCCGCGTCGGTGGCGCGCGCCTGGCCCCCCGGGCGGAACGCGACGGCAGCCCCCAGGATGGCCATGACGAGCCCCAGCAGAATCGGCAGGAACCGGGTCCCGGGCCCCTCGTCGATGAGCGCTTCGGGTAGCCTGAGGGCCCCGGCGACGGCGATGACGCCCAGGAGCGCCATCGCCGCGCCCATGACCCGCTCTCCCGCGCCCATCGCGCCGGGGTCCCGAATCTCGCTACTTCTTCTTCAGCATGCCGAGCTCGGCGAAGACCGCCTTGTAGTTCTCGTACTCCTCCTCCACGAACTTCGAAAAGTCCTCACCGGTGAGCCAGCCGTCCTCCAGCACGCTCTTTTCGAGGTACCCCTTCCGCCACTCCGGGCTCTTGCGCACCTTGCCCAGGACGTCGACCCAGTAGTCCACGATCTGCTTGGGCAAGTTCCCCGGCCCGCCGACCGCCCGCCACTGCGTGCTGATGACGTTCACGCCGCTCTCGCGCATGGTCGGCACGTCCTTCAGCAGGCCCAGCCGCTGCTCGGCGGCCACGCCGAGCGCTTTGACCTGGCCGCTCTCCAGCTGACCGATGCACTCGTTGGGGTTGGCCCAGGCGGCGTTGGTGTGGCCGCCCAGGAGGTTGGTCAACACCTCGCCGCCGCTCTTGAACGGCACGTAGGTCAGGTCGACCTTGGTGGCCCGGTTCAGCGAGATGTTCGCGATGTGGTCCACCGTGCCCGACCCGGTCCCCCCGACGGACAGCCCGCCCTTGCCCTTGCTGCGCGCGGCGCCGAGGAACTCGGCGAGCGTGTTGTAGGGCGAGTCCTTGCGGACAATCAACAAATTCACGTCGGTGACCATGCGGGCGATGTAGGTGAAGTTCTTCTTGTAGTTCCAGGTGGCGTGGCCCAGCAGCTCCTGCTGGCCGTTGCCCTGGTCCACCGCCACCAGCGTGTAACCGTCGGCGGGCTTGTTGATCGCGTAAGACTTGCCCACGACTCCGCTGCCGCCCGACCGGTTGTTCACGGTGAGCGCGAAGGGTACGAGCTTCTCCTGCTCGATGACCTTCACGATGTGCCGGTACATGATGTCGGTGCCGCCACCCGGCGCGTAGGGCACCACCAGCTCGATGGGGCGCGTCGGGTAGTTGGCCGCATCGCCGAGGGTGGCGCCGCCGGCCGCCAGCACCATCGCCCCGAGCACTGCCGCTGCGAGGAACTTGCGCATCGCTGCCTCCTTGATCGTCACGGGACTAAATCACACCCTTGTCGCGCAGCGCCGCCTGGTCGGCATCGCTGACGCCCAGCTCGGCGAGGATCTCCGCCGTGTGCTGGCCCAGGAGCGGCGCCGGGCGGTCGACGGCGCCCGGCGTGTCGGAGAGCTTCACCGGGATGCCCAGGGCCTTGATGGGCCCGGCGCCGGGATGGACGAGGTCGACGACCATGCCGCGGGCCAGCGTGTGGGGATCGCCAAGCGTCTCCGGGTACGTGTTGATGGGGCCGCAGGGCACGCCGCTCCGGTCCAGGCGCTCGAGCCACCACCCGCGATCCCGCATGACCGTGACGGCCTCGATCTCCGCGATGAGCGCCTTACGGTTGTCGAGACGCCCCCCGGCGGTGGCGAAGCGCGGGTCGCGCAGAAGCTCCGGCCGCCCGATGACCTCGCAGAGCGCAGAGAACAGCTTGTCGTTGGCGGCGCCGATCGTGAAGTACCCGTCACGCGCGCGCACGGCCTGATAGGGCGCCGTCAAGCGGTGCGCGGAGCCGAGGGGGCCGGGTACCCGGCCGGTCGTCCAGTACTCCGTCGACTCCCACACGGTCAGCGCCAGGGCCGCCTCCAGCAGCGAAGTGTCGACGCGCTGGCCTTCGCCCGTCCGATCCCGGTGCTCCAGCGCGGCCAGGATCCCATAGGCGCCGAAGAGCCCGGCCGCCAGGTCGCTCACCGGAATGCCGGCCTTGGCCGGCGGGCCGTCCTCCTCGCCGGTGACGCTGATGATGCCGCTCATGCCCTGGGCGATCAGGTCGTAGCCGCCGCGCGCGGCGTAGGGCCCCGTCTGGCCGAACCCGCTGATCGAGCAGTAGACCAGGCGCGGGTTCACGGCGCGCAGCGCCTCCCAGCCCAGGCCGAGGCGCTCGGCCACGCCGGCGCGGTAGTTCTCGACGAAGACGTCGGCCGTAGCCACCAGGCGCTTCATGAGCGCAACGCCCTCCGGCTGCTTGAGGTCGAGCGTCAGGCTCCGCTTGTTCCGGTTGACGGCCATGAAGGTCCCGCTGTGGCCGTGGCGTTGCGCGGGGCCCGGCCGCCGCATCGATTCGCCGGTGCCCGGCGGCTCCACCTTGATGACGTCGGCGCCCATGTCGGCCAGGTTCATGGCGCAGAACGGGCCGGCCATGGCCTGGGTGAGGTCGACCACGCGCACGCCGGCGAGCGCCTTCACGAGCGCACGATCCCTCGCGCCTCCAGGGCGGCGATCTCGTCGGCTGCATAGCCGGCTTCGCCGAGGACGCCCCGCGTGTCCTCGCCGAGGCGCGGCGCCGTCTTGCGCAGCCTGGCCGGGGTGCGCGAGAGCTTCACCGGGTTGCCCAGGCCCTGGACGCTGCCGGCTTCCGGGTGGCGAAGCTCCTGCACCATCCCGCGGGCTCGCACGTGGGGATCGGCCAGCGCCTCGGGCACGGAGTAGATCGGCCCCGCGGGAATCCCCGCCGCCTCGCACCGCTCGAGCCAGTGGGCCCGGGTCTTGCCGACCGTCACCGCCTCGATGAGGGCCTGAAGCTCGGCGCGGTACCGCACGCGCCCGGCGTTGTCGGTGAAGCGCGGATCGTCGACCAGGTCGGGCCGCCCCACCAGCGCGGCGAGGCGCTGCCAGAGTCGCTCGGTGTTGGCGCCGACGGTAAAGTGCCCATCGCGAGCCCGCAAGGCCTGGTAGGGGCCGTTCATGCGGTGAGCCGTCCCCAGCCGCTGGGGCACCTGCCCCGTGAGCCACCACTCGGTCGCCTCCCACGCCGACAGCGCCACGCCCGCCTCGTACAGCGAGGTGTCGACGAGCTGCCCGCGTCCGGTCCGGTGGCGGGCGCGCAGCGCGCAGAGGATGCCGAAGACGGCGAACAGCCCGGCGCCCAGGTCGGTGATGGGGACGCCGACCTTGACCGGAGGGCCGTCGGGCGCGCCCGTCACGCTCATGATCCCGCTCATGGCCTGGGCGATCAGATCGTAGCCGCCCCGGGAGGCGTAGGGACCGGTCTGCCCGAAGCCCGAGATCGAGCAGTAGACGAGTCGGGGGTTGACCGCGGCCAGAGTCTCGTAGTCCACGCCCAGGCGCCGGGCCACGCCGGGCCGGTAGTTCTCGACGAGCACGTCGGCGCTCTTCACCAGCCGCTCGAGGACGGCGACGCCCTCGGGCCGCCGGAGATCCAGGGCCAGCCCGCGCTTGTTGCGATTCACGGCCAGGAACGGGCCCGACAGCCCGGGCGACAGCTCCGGCTCCATCCGTCGCGAATGCTCGCCGTCGAGCGGCTCCACCTTGATGACGTCGGCGCCCAGGTCGGCCAGGAGCATGCTGCAGAAGGGACCGGCCATCACCTGCGTCTGGTCGATCACGCGGAGGCCGGCGAGCGCATCCATGGCGCCGGGCATGCTAGCATGCGCCGACGGAGTTTCCGAGAGGGAGGCGCCCAGTGAGCGACGAGGTCCTGGTCTCGCGCGACGGGCCGGTCGTCACGCTGACCTTCAACCGGCCCCAGGCGCGCAACGCCCTGACGTGGGCGATGTACGAGCGGCTCTACCAGACCTGCGAGGAGGTGGACGCCGACGACAGCGTCCGGGTCCTGGTGCTGCGCGGGGCCGGCGGCCAGGCGTTCGTCGCCGGCACGGACATCAGCCAGTTCACGCAGTTCCGCTCCGCCGAGGACGGCCTGGCCTACGAGCGAGACGGCGACCGCCACCTGGGCCGGCTCGAGCGCGTGCGCAAGCCCGTCATCGCGCAGATCCAGGGCTACGCGGTGGGCGGCGGCTTCGCCATCGCCGCGGTGGCCGACCTGCGGATCGCCACGCCGGACTCCCGCTTCGGGCTGCCGATCGCCCGAACCCTCGGCAACTGCCTCTCGATGGAGGCGTACTCGCGCTTGCTGGACCTCTTCGGCCCGTCCCGGCTCAAGGAGCTCATCTTCACGGCCCGGCTGCTCGCCGCCGACGAGGCCCGGGCCGCAGGCTTCGTGCACGAGATCGTGGGGCCGGAGGCGATCGAGGCCCGCGTCCGCGACCTGGCCCAGCAGATCGCCGGGCATGCCCCGATCACGCTGCAGGTCACCAAGGAAGCCATCCGCCGGATCCTGGAGCAGCGGCGGGCCCACGGGGGCGAGGACCTCATCGCCCGCACGTATGGCAGCGCCGACTTCCAGGAGGGGGTCCAGGCGTTCCTGGCGAAGCGCCAGCCGAACTGGACGGGGCGGTGATAACCGGCATGGCCGACCACAGCCGCCGCAGTCACAAGTGGATCACCGAAGAGTTCTACAAGGTTCACGACGTCTACGGCTTCCGCGCCGCGATGTTCGTGGAGTGGGGCTTCCGCCCGGCCGATGTGAAGCGGACCACGGAGCGGATCAAGGTCCCCGAGGCGGCGTCCAAGGAGTGGGCCCGCACCGCCGCCCAGGAGGAGGAGCTGGCCCGGAAGGCCGAGGCCGCGGGCCACCGCGAGAGCGCGGCCGAGTTCTACCATCGCGCGGCCCTCTACTACGGCCCCGCCGGCGGCATGCTCCACGCCAACACTCCGCGGAAGCGCGACCTCTACGCGCGGCTGGTCCACTGCTATGCGAAGTTCACCGAGCTGTACGACGAGGCGCCGGTACAGCGCGTGGAGATTCCCTTCGAGCCGGGCAAGACCATCCCTGGCATTCTCCAGACGGTCCCGGGCAAACAGGCGCCCTGCATCCTCGTCGTGCCCGGCATGGACACCATCAAGGAGTACATGCCCAACCCGTACCACAACCACTTCCGCCGGCGGGGCCTGGCCACCCTGAGCATCGACGGCCCCGGGCAGGGTGAGAGCAATGTGCGCGAGACCTGGGTGACGCTCGACAACTTCGAGCGCGCCGGCTCGGCGGCCATCGATTTTCTGAGCGGGCGGCCCGAGATCGACGCCTCGCGGATCGGCCTCTACGGCTGGAGCATGGGCAGCTACTGGGGGCCGCGCATCGCGGCCCACGATCCCCGCCTCAAGGCCTGCGCCGCCGCCATGGGCGTGTACATGCAGAAGAACACCATCTTCAAGCACGGCAAGCCGGCCTACCGCGCCAACTACATGTACATGTCGAACGTCCACGACGAGGACGCCTTCGACGCCATGGCCGAGCAGATGACGCTCGAGCCTCTGGTCGGGCGCCTGCGCTGCCCGATGCTCCTGGCCATGGGCGAGTTCGACGAGCTCTGCCCGCTGGAGGACGCCGAGCGGCTCTACGAGATGCTACCGGGGCCGAAGGAGCTGTGGGTCTACGAGAACGAGACCCACACTCTGGGTGGGCGGCTTCCCGACTTCCACCTCGCGGTGGCGGACTGGCTGCGGGACGCCCTGGACAGCAAGCTCAAGCCGGGCTACGCCCAGAAGCGATTCTTCCCGGCGCGCTGAGGGGACCGGGCCCGCTCAGGCCAGCCCGATCACGCGCTTGTCGACCATGGCGTGGATGCCCTTCACGTTGTTCACCGTCTGCGTCACGTGCAGGTCGCAGACGAAGCTACAGAGGTGGTACGCGTCCTGCCGGGACAGCCCGAGCCGGGCCCCCAGCCAGTCGAGCATGGTGCGCAGCGCCTGCTGCACCGCCGTGTCGAGGTCCCAGTCGAGCCCGAAGGTGATGAGGTGCTCCGGCGTTTCTGCGCGGGGGAACCGCCAGTCGAGATCCCGGCGCACGACGAACTCGAACGTTCCCGTCAGCGCCGTCTCGATGGCGGTGCCGCACACCTCGCCGTCCCCTTGCAACGCATGGCCGTCCCCGGTGGAGAACAGCGCGCCGGCCGTCCACACCGGCAGATAGAGGGTGCTGCCGGCCTGGAGGTCCTTGCAGTCCAGGTTGCCGCCGAACTCGCGCGGCTCCTTGCTGTTCTGCCGCCCGAACTCCGGCCGGGGCGCCACCGCCAGCTGGCCGAAGAAGGGACGGATCGGCAGCTTCAGCCCCCAGGGCGTGGTGGCCTGCCGGGCCCGCCGATCGAGCGCCAGGTGGATCACGTGCGTGTACGGGAAGTCGTCGGGCAACGTCCCCACCAGGGGCCGGAACGCATTCCAGCCCCAGTCCTGGCGGAGCTGGATGTCGAGCACGCGCACCTCGAGGACGTTGCCGGGCTCGGCCCCGTTCACGGAGATCGGCCCCGTGTAGATGTGGTTCCCCGACCCCTTGGGCACCTTGCGATGGATCTCCAGGTGCTCGGGCAGGATCGTGAAGCCCCGTTCTCTCGGCGGCAGATGGGCGGGATTGCCCGAGACGGTGTCGATGGTGACCCGATCGCCGGAGTCGATGGTCAGCACCGGCTTGAGCTCGGGGTCGAGGAAGCCCCAGTGCGCGGTGTCCGGTGAGGCCGGCAGGTGATGCTCGCTCATGGTCGCGCTCCTTTCAGCTCCCCAGGAGGGTACCCTTCGGCAGCTTGAAGCAGTAGTCCGCGATGTCGCCGGCCCGCGTGTACCACACCCGATCCTTCAACGGGTGCTGCACGCAGTGGGTGAGGGCTTCCCGCAGCGGGCGGAGCCGGAAGGGCTGGCCCACGATGTACCCGTGCAGCGAGACACCCATGACCAGCGGCTGGCGCGCGCTGGCCTCCACCTGCTCGTCGAAGTGGTCCATGATCATCTGGGCGAACTCCCGCCCGGTGTGATCCCGCTGGGCCAGCGCGCCGGCGTCGTTGAGCTCCATCGGATAGGGCACGGACAGGAGCGGGCCGGAGCGGGTCCGCATCCACACCGGCTGGTCGTCCATCGGCCAGTCCAGGCTGTGGGTGTACCCGGCTTCCTTGAGCAGATCCGGCGTGACGTTCGACTCGGCGGCGCCCGGACCCATCCAGCCCGTCGGTCGCACGCCGAAGTGCTTGGTGATCGACTCCGTCGTCTCGGCGATGATGCGGGCCTCGTCGTGCTCCCAGCGGCCGCTGAGCAGCTCGCTGTTGGTGCGCCCGTGGCCCAGCACGTCGTCGCCGCGGGCCTTGATCTTCTCGACCAGGTCGGGATAGAGCTCGGCGACCTGCCCGTTGAGGAGGATCGACGCGGGCAGCCCGAGCTGATCGAGGATCGCGAACACGCGCCAGATCCCCACGCGGTTGCCGTAGTCCAGCCAGGCGAAGTTACGCGAGGTGGAGGTCGGGTTGTTGCGGTTCGTCGGGTCCAAAACCCGGCCGGTCCCCCACGCGAAGTGCTCGATGTTCAGGGCCACGTAGAAGGCCAGCCGCTTGCCGGTCGGCCAGCTGTAGTCGCGGCGCTTTTCGATGCAGGAGAAGTCGTAGCGATTCTGGCCCGGCAACGTGAGCATCGCTGTCCTCCACCGTCTTCGGTTGGCTGCTCGTCGCTCGCGCCGGCGAGGGCGCGCGCCGGCGGCCCCACCATTGTGCAGACCGGAGCGGGAAGTTCAAGGCGGCTGGCCGGCGCCGGGCCGCCCGGCCGCGCTTGACACGTTGCGGCGCTGGACTCTAGCATCGCCGGCAGGAGGACAGGCCCTCATGAAGAACGGGTTCAAGGTGATGGACAGCGACTTGCACACGATGGAGCCGGACGGCCTGTGGGAGAAGTATCTGGCCGAGCCGTTCAAGAAATTCGCCCCGCAGTTCACGCGCGGCAGCGACGCCGCGCCCAACCAGCCCGTGATCAAGGTGGGCGCCCTGGAGATCGGCGAGATGTCCCGGCGTCCCCGCACGGCCGTCGTGGGCAAGGACCTGCAGCGCCGCGCCTTCGCCCGGCACCCCCACTACGAGGTCGCCCACGGGCGAGGGTACGACGCCGAGAGCCACGTGCAAGCGATGGACATCGAGGGCATCGACGTGGCCGTCATCTACGGGACGCGGGGCCGCCAGGTGCTGATGCACGACGATCTCGATCCCGACGTGGCCGCCGCGCTGGCGCGGGCTCACAACGACTGGACCTACGATTACTGCCAGCACAACCCGCGCCGCCTGAAGTTCGCCGCCCAGCTGGCGTTCCACAACATTCCGGCCGCCGTGCAGGAGGCCCGGCGCGCCGTGCGGGAGCTGGGCGCCGTCGCCGTGGTCGGCAATCCCAACCCGATCCGGGGCCGCCACGTCCACGATCCCGCGCTGGAGCCCCTGTGGGCGGCGATCGAGGAGCTCGGCGTCCCGGTCGGCTTCCATCCCACCGGGCAGTCCTCGCTGCGCGACGATCTGGCCCGCCGCTACCTCGACACCCCGAACGGCCGGGTGATCGGCGTGGCCGGGCGCAACCCGGTGGAGCTGATGATGGCGTTCGCCAGCATGGCTGCCGGTGGCGTGCTGGAGCGCCACCCGCGCCTGCGCTGCGCCTTCCTGGAAGGCACCTGTGGCTACCTGCCGTGGTGGCTCTGGCGCCTGGACGAGGCGTGGGAGAAGTTCGGTCCCGGTTCCGAGGTCCAGATCTCCCAGCTGCCCAGCCAGTACTTCTTCCGCCAGTGTTACATCGCCACCGACGCCGACGAAAAACCGCTCCGGCAGGTCATCGAGGCCATCGGCGACGACGCCATCGTGGTATCCACCGATTATCCGCACTCCGACGGCCTCTTCCCCACGGCCATCGAGGAGTTCACCCGGCTGGAGGGGGTCGCCGACAAGTCCAAGGCCAAGATCCTCTGGGACAACTGCGCGCGCCTGTACAACCTGGTAGGGGCTGCCTAGAAAGGAGCCCGTCATGGCTGCGGAGGCGTACACGCTCGATCGGTTCCTGGCCGACACGCGGGCGACCATCAAGAGCAAGGGTATTCCCGCGGGACTCGCGGAGATCCGTGAACATCTGGAAAAGCTGCTGGGCAACCCCGAGCTTCTGACCAAGCACCTGGGTGACCCGCCGCCCTACACCCAGCTCACTACCATCGGCCACGACCCGGAGACCGACGTCCACGTGCTCGTCCACGGCCGGGAGAAGGCGGGCAAGTCTTCCGTCCACGATCACGGCCCCTGCTGGGTCGTGTACGGCAATTACCGGAACCCCACACGGATGCGCCGCTGGCGCCGGCTCGACGACGGCAGCCGGCCGGGCTACGCGGAGCTGGCGCTGCAGCGCGCGTTCCTGAACGAGCCCGGCCACGCGGCGGTGTTCGCCGTCGGCGACATCCACTCCATCGAGTACGGCGACGATACCTTCTTCATCCGCGTGACCGGGGGCGACGTCGAGACGAAGGAGACCCTGCGCTTCGACGTCGACAAGAAGACCGTCGAGATCGCCAACCGGGCCAAGGGGCAGCACTGACGCTCGCCAGATAGCGGACGCGACCATCCAGGAGCCGAGATTGAGCCGGTCTGGGATCCGACCTACGTGCTACACGACCGCGGGCACGCTCAGATCGACTCGGGGCGGCAGCTCGAGCGGCAGTTCGTTGCGATCCGGAAAGCGCAGGCCACAGCGCGCCATGACCGGCCGGATGCTGTCGAGGTAGGCGGCCGCGACGTCGCCGCTGTCCCGCGTCTTCAGGCGTCTGGGATCTCCTCCTTCGAGCGCACAGTCAGCGTGGTCATGAGTGTCCTCCTTCCGCGCCGAGGTTCTCGACAGGGGCTACCGGCGGTCCTCGGCGTCCGCGGTGCCAAGCCAGAACGGACTGCTCTTGCCAATCTGCTCGAGGTACGCGCGACGCTCCGCCGCCCGGCGCGGGTACCAGGTCGAAAGGTAGTTCGCGTCCAGCATGTGGCGCCGCGACTCCGTGCCGAAGAAGCCGGCGAGGGCGGCCAGCGGAATGAAGCCCTCCTCGGCGCGCGGCTGGAACGCCGGCCACCGGCGGGCGTGGTCTTCCGACCGGAAGAGGTTCATGCCCGTTCAGAGAAACGGTGGCCGGCCGCGGGACGGCCCGAAGCCGTAGTTGAGGTGCCCGACCACGCCGGGCGGGTCGACACCCACGAGGCGACCATCGCGCATCTCCACGCGCACCGGGTCGCCGCAGTCCAGACACGGGGCGTCGATACGAACCGTCTGGCCGGGAAAGAGCCACGTCACCGAGGTGGCCTCGAATCCACACTGCGCGAACCAGTGCTGGACGCCGCGCACGTTGATCCGGTACTGCGTGGGCAGGTTGTTGAGCGGCGGGAACGAGGCGATGTAGTCCGTATCGGGATGCAGCCAGCCGATCGGGTAGGCCTGCATCACGTCGTGGAGCAGCCGGCGCCCCTCCTCGACGCTCAGCCCCAGCGCGCGAGCCAGCTCGGCGTAGTGGGGCGCTCGGCCCGCCTCGATGAGACCGCCCATGATGCGCTGGAACATCCGGTCCATGAGCAGCGGATCGCCCATCGCTCTATCTCCCTTCACTGTGGAGACACCCGGCCGACAGAGAGAATATCGCCACGTTCGAGGAGGTCAATGCCGGGCCCGATTGACAAAGCCGGACCGACTCTCTACTGTGCGCCCACGATCGCCAGCCGCCCTCGTCGGGGAGGCAGACATGAGAGCTGTCCTGATCGCCCTGGTCCTGCTCGTCTTCACCGGCAGCGCGACGGCGGCGCCCTCGGGGTCTCCGATCCGGATCGGCAGCACGCTGGCCCTGACCGGACCGCTGGCGCCCACGGCGCTGCTGCACAAGATCGCCGGCGAGATCTACGTGGAAGAGCTGAACAAGGCCAACGGCCTGCTCGGCCGGCCGGTGGAATGGGTGCTGCTCGACGACCAGTCCAAGCCCGACGTCGCGCGCAGCCTGTACGAGAAGCTCATCACCGTGGACAAGGTGGATCTCCTGATGGGCCCGTACGCCACGAGCGGGATCCTCGCCGCGATGGGCGTGGCCCAGCGCTACCACAAGCTGCTGCCCCATCACACCTTCGGCATGCCGCACCTGGCGAAGTACGAGATGCACTTCCCCACCGCCGCCTTCGGGCCCGAGCCGCAGCGGACGGTGGCGACGACGGTCTTCGACGCCCTGGCCGCCACCAGCAAGCCCCCCCGGTCGGTCGCGATCGTCACGAACAAGTTCCCTTCCACCCAGCACCTGTCGTCGGGGGCCCGCCGGGTGGCCGAGCAGCGTGGTCTGAAGGTTCCGCTCTATCTCGAGTACGAGTTCGGCACGCGCGATTTCGGCGCCATCGCCGCGCGCATCAAGGACGCCAACGCCGACTTGCTGTGGATCGGCGCCCTGGGTCTCGACGGCAACCAGATCCTCGAGGCGCTGAAGAAGCTCGACTACACGCCGCCGCGGCACTTCCATCTGTTCCCCGCCCCGGGGCCGCTGGCCGTGGCCCCCGACGGCAAGCTGGCGCTCTCCACGACCGTCTTCGAGGAGCACCCGCCGTTCCTGAACAACGCGGGCGCGACCCGGCTGGTACCGCTCTTCCGCGAGCGCGCCATCCGGGCCAACGTGCCCTACCCGCACGTGGACACCCAGGCCGGCGGCTCGTTCGCCGCCTGGCAGATCCTCGAAGCCGCGGTGACGGCGACCCGGAGCCTGGACGACAAGGTCCTGGCCCGGTGGCTGCGCAAGAACCGCGTCGACACGATCATCGGCCAGCTCCGCTTCGACGGTCCCAACAACTACGGAGACGACCTCTTCAAGGTGAAGCAGGTGCAGGACGGCAAGTGGGTGGTCGTGTGGCCCAGGGAGTTCGCCGCGCCCGGCGCCCGGCTCCTGCCCTGATCGCTCGCCGCGCGGGCGCATGCCGAGCCTGACCCTGCTCGGGCAGGCGCTGGTGTCGGGCCTGCTGGCGGGGGGAATCTACGGGCTGCTCGCGCTCGGCCTGAGCCTGTCCTGGGGCCTCCTGCGCGTGGTGAACCTGGCCCACTTCGCGCTCGCGCTGCTGGGCGCCTATCTGACCTACCAGCTCGGTAGCGCCTGGGACGTCTCGCCCTGGCTGGCCGCCGCAGCCATCGTCCCGGCCTTCTTCGTCCTGGGTCTCGGGCTGCACGCGGCGTTCAACTACTTCCGGGTCACCGAGTTCACCTCGCTGCTGGTGACCTTCGGCCTGGCCGTCATCCTCGAGTCGATCATCCAGTGGTTCTGGACGGCGGACTACCGTCGGTACGAGACCCCGTACGCCACAGTCTCCGGACGCGTCGGCCCCCTGTACATCCCCCTCCTCGAGTTGCTGGCCTGCCTGACGGCGGCGGTGCTGGCCCTGGCCACCTGGGCGTGGCTGCGCTTCACCTACGTGGGCAAGGCGCTCCGGGCCAGCGCCGAGGATCCCGCCATCGCCGCGGCCTTCGGCGTGAACCACCGCCTCCAGGGCTTCCTGCTCGCCGGCCTGAGCGCAGCCTACGCCGCCATCGCCGGCGCCTTCATCGCCCTGGTCTCGACGCTGGCTCCCGCCCAGATCTGGGCGTGGGTCGGGGTCGTGTTCGCGGTGGTCATCATCGGCGGCCTGGCCAATCCCATCGGGGCCCTGCTGGCCGGCCTCCTGATCGGCGTCAGCGAGTCCCTCACCATGGCGGTGGTGACGCCGGCCTGGGCGCCGCTGGTCTCGTTCTCGGTGCTAATTGTCTTGTTGATCGCCAGGCCGGGCCGGGTGTGAGCCCGGCGGCGCGCCGCGTCGCCGTCGGGCTGGCCTGTGCCGGACTGGGGCTGGGCGCGCTGGCGCTGCTCGGCCTGCCCGCCTTCTACGAGTCGTTTCTGTACCTGCTGTTCTCGTGGATCGCGCTGGCCACCAGCTGGGCCCTGCTGAGCGGCTACGCCGGTTACTTCAGCTTCGGCCACGGCGCCTTCTTCGGTGCCGGCATGTACACCACGGCCACCCTCACCACCGCGCTGGAGGTGCCGTTCCTCTGGACGCTGCCCGTCGCCGGCGCCCTGGCTGCGCTGCTCGGGGCGGGGATCGGCGCGGTGGTGTTCCGCGTGAAGCGGCTACGGGGCGAGTTGTTCGCGCTGCTCACGCTGGCCATCACCTTCGTGCTGGCGACCGTCGTGTTGAACACGCGCATCGACGGGGGCCCCGGCGTGTACCTGAGCGCCGTTCCCCTGCCGGCCTGGCTGGCGTCCCCCACCGGCACGCTGTACTGCCTGGGGCTGGCGCTCGCGGTCGGCACGGTGGGCGCCGCCTATGCGATCGCCCGTTCCCGCCTGGGGCTGGGCCTCTTCGCCATCCACGACGACGAGGATGTGGCCGAGGTCGAGGGCGTCCCGACGTTCCGCTACAAGCTCGTGGCCTTCGCGCTGTCGGCGGGCATCGCCGGCGTCGCCGGCGCCGTCCACGCGATGTACGTGACCTACGTGACGGTCGGCGAGACGTTCTCGATCACCGTGCCCCTGTACGTGGTGCTCATGAGCGTGCTCGGCGGCGCCCGCCACTGGCTGGGCCCGGCCGTGGGCGCGATCGTCATCGGCGCCTCGCTGTTCGTGTTCACCGGCGGCCAGCAGGCCGTGCTCGGGCGGGCGGTCGTGGCCCTGGCGCTGGTGCTGGCGATCCTGCTCTTGCCTGAGGGATTGGTGCCGGCGCTCGTCCGCCGCGCGCGGGCCTGGCGCCGCTCGCCGCCGGCGCTCGAGGCGGGGCCGGCGCAGGTGAGCGCCGTCCCGTCGGACGGCCAGCCGTCTCCGCCGGCGGCCGCGCTCGAGTGTCGGGACGTGGCAAAGACGTTCGGCGGAATCCAGGCGTTGCGCGGGGTGAGCCTCACCGTGGCGCCGGGTGAGATCGTCGGCCTCGTGGGCCCCAACGGCTCCGGCAAAACCACGCTGATCAACGCCATCAGCGGCCACTACCAGCCGGACCGCGGCCGGATCACGCTCGGCGGGGCCGAGCTCTCCGGACGCCCGGCACACGAGATCGCCGCGTTGGGCATTACCCGCACGTACCAGATCCCGCGGCCGTTCGCCCATCTGACCGTGCTCGACAACGTGGCGGTTGCGGCGACCTTCGGAGCGGCCCGCTGCCCGCCGCCCCGGGCCCGGGTGGAGGCGCGCCGCTGGCTGGCCTTCACCGGCCTGGGCCGCCGGGCCGCCTCCCTGCCCCACGAGCTGAACCTGCACGAGCGCAAGTTCCTGGAACTGGCCCGCGCCCTGGCCGGGCGCCCGCGGGTGATCCTGCTCGACGAGGTGCTGTCGGGACTGACGCCCGCCGAGATCGCCGGCGCCATCCGGCTCGTCCGGGCCATCCACGCCGACGGCGTGGCCATCCTGTTCGTCGAGCACCTCATGCGCGCCGTGCTCGACCTCTCGCACCGGGTCGTGGTGCTCAACGAGGGCGAGGTCATCGCCGAGGGCCGCCCGCACGAGGCGATGCGGGACCCCCGGGTCGTCGACGTCTACCTGGGCAAGAGCCATGTTGCTTGAGGCGCGGCGGCTGGCCATCGCTTACGGCGACGCCCCCGCCGTGTGGGACGCCTCGCTGGACGTGGCCGCCGGGGAGATCGTCGCCGTCATCGGGCCGAACGGAGCGGGCAAGAGCACGCTCGTGAACACGATCGCCGGGCTGCAGCGAGCGCACGCCGGCGAGCTGCGCTGCGAGAGCGTCGACCTCAGGAAGGTGCCCTCCCACCTGGTGTGCCGCCAGGGCATCGCGCTGGTGCCCGAGGGCCGCCGGCTCTTCACCCGCATGTCCGTCCAGGAGAACCTCGAGATGGGGTGCTACCGCGGCGAAGCGCGCCGAGTACGGACGCAGAGCCTGGAGCGCGTCCACCGGCTGTTTCCCATCCTGCGCGAGCGCCGGCACCAGCTGGCCGGCTCGCTCTCGGGCGGACAGCAGCAGATGTTGGCCATCGGGCGGGCCCTGATGGCCCGACCGCGCCTGCTGCTGCTGGACGAGCCGTCGCTGGGACTGGCGCCGGCGGTGGTCGACGCCATGTTCGACGTCATCCGCGCCATCCACGCCGAAGGCGTGGCGATCCTGCTGGTGGAGCAGAACGTCATGCGGGCGCTCGACATCGCCGACCGCGCCTACGTGCTGGAAGAGGGCCGGATCGTGGCGGCCGGGCCACCCGCCGTCCTGCGCGAGCAGTCCGGTATCCGGCAGGCCTATCTGGGCCTCGGCGCCGGCACCGAACAGGCCCCGTGAAGAGGGCGGGACCTCAGGAGTTGTCCCTCAGTGCCCGCCGTGCGTGCCGATCTTCGGGATGGACATCACCAGGTGGAGATAGCCACCGAGCTCGTTGATCTTCCGCATGTCGCCGGCGATGAAGGCGGCCCGCTCCACGTCGGTGAGGTCGGCGTCGGCGATCGCCGCCCGCCGATCCGCGATGAAGCGGGCGCGCAGGTCCGGATCCTTCTTCAAGCGGTACAGCAGGCTGTTGACCGCGTACCGGCTCATCGTACGTCCCATTCCACGGCCGCCAGGTTGATGCGCGGCAGCTCGCCGAAATAGCGGACCTGGGCCCGGGCCGGCGTCACGGCGCCCAGCAGGACCATCCAGTTGAGGAACTCGTGGCTGCCCGTCTTGTGGAGCTCGTCGGCGGTCAACTCCAGCAGCGGCTCGTGCTCGCCACGTTCCATCCAGTGGATCAGCTTCCGGTCGAAGACGGTGTCGGTCTCGCCGACGCGGCTCAGCAGCAGCTCGGGGAAGTGCGACAGCCCGCCCGTCGCGATGAGACCCACCCGCCAGGGACTCTTCGCCACCACCCGCGCGATGTGCTGGCCGAACTGGAAGCAGCGTCGGGCCGTCGGCTGTGGCGCGATGAAGGCGTTCACGAAGATGGGGACGAGCGGCGGTATGCGCCGCTGGCCCAGCATGGTGTTCACCGGGCTCAGGAACGCATGGTCGACGGGCGCTTCCCACGAGAGGGCGAGGTCGAACCCATTCTGGACGCCCTGCTCGAGGATCTGGCCGGCGAGCGCCTCGTGCAGGGGGTACTCCGCCGGCATGTGCTCGAGCACCTTGTCGAAGGCTTCTGCGGCGTCCTGCATCATGCGCGGGACCGTTTTGCCGATGCGCACGCAGATGGCCGGCACGCAATTGAACGAGAACGCGTTCAGGTGATCGTCGGCGACCACGATGAGCGCGTCGGCCGTCTGCGCGGCGAAGCGCTCGCCCATCCCCTCGATGGCCGCCATCGCCGCCGTGACCTTCTGCCGGCCGACGTCGCCGCAGGCCGCCTGGTAGTAGTCGGGATCGAGCACGTGGGACATCGCACCGGCGAACACGATCTGACCCATGGCGGCGGCCTCCCGTCCCCACGATCGATCTCACGCCGCGCCCTGTCAAGGGCCCGGCAGTGGTGCTAGAGTGCGCGCCGGAAGGAGATGCCACGTGCCTGCCACCATCCGCATCGATCGACTGGTCTCGGGCCCCATCCCGCCGCAGTCGGCGAACCCGACGTTGCCGAACGTGCTCCACACCCGCATCGCCGACGTCGTCGCCCAGATGGGCCCGCCGCCGTGGTCGCGGCGGATCATCGCCGATGAGCGCCAACTGGTGACGTTGATCGCGAGCCCGCCGAGCGGGGGGAACCGCCCGCACTGGCACCGGGAGTTCGACGAGTGGTGGGTGGTCCTCGCCGGGCGCTTGCAATGGGAGTTGACCGGCGGCCTCGTGGTGCAGGCCGGCAAGGACGACATCGTGTGGGTGCCTCGCGGCACCGTCCACCACATCGTCAACGTCGGCGAGGACCTGTCGTTGCGTCTGGCCGTCGCCATGCCGCCGGCGACGCATTACTTCAGCCCCTGCGAGCAGTGCGGCTTCACCGACGACGGCCCCCGCGAGTGGTGCGCGTGAGCTGATCAGCCCCTAGGCAGGCCGAGCACGCGCTCACCGATGATGTTGCGCTGGATCTCGCTGGTCCCCGCCGAGATCGTGTACTGCCGCGCGGCGAGCACCCGGTTGAACCAGCGGGGCGCGTCGGGGACGATCTCCGAAGGCCGGTTGACCAGCGCGTGCAGGCCGAGCAGCTCGCCGGCCACGTCGCCGATTCGCACGCCCAGCTCGGAGCCGCTGAGCTTCAGGATGGACCCCTCGGGCCCGGGCGGCTCGCCCCGGAGCTGACGGGTCAGGCTCCGGAGCCGGGTGTATTTGAGCGCCGCGGACTCGATGACGAGCTGCGCGAGCCGCTGGCGGAGGCGCGGATCCTCCCAGGCCGGGTGCTCGTCCACCCGCACGCGCCGGGCCAGCGCCAGGAGCCGCTCGATTTGCGCGGCATGGTTCCGGCCTCCCGCGGAGTGGCGCTCGTGCATGAGCGTGGTCGTCGCCACCTTCCAGCCCTGATCGAGCGGGCCGAGCAGGTTCGCCTTCGGCACGACCACGTCGGTCAGGAAGACCTCGTTGAAATGGTGGTGGCCGGTCATGAGGACGAGCGGGCGCACGGTGATCCCGGGCGTCGTCATGGGAATGAGCAGGCACGAGATCCCCTGGTGCTTCGGCGCCTCCGGGTTGGTGCGGGCGAGCAGGATGATCCAGTGGGCGAAGTGGGCCCCCGACGTCCACACCTTCTGGCCGTTGACCACGAAGTGATCGCCCCGATCCACGGCCCGCGTCCCGAGGCTGGCCAGGTCGGAGCCCGCGCCCGGCTCGGAGAAGCCCTGGCACCAGATCTCGTCGGCGGCGAGGATGGCCGGCAGGTGCCGCCGCTTCTGCTCGTCGGTGCCCCAGTGGATGATGGTCGGCCCGACGAGATTCAGGGCCATATTGCCCGGGAGCACCGGGGCGCGCGCGGCCGTGTACTCCTCCTCCCAGATGACGCGCTCGATCACCCCGGCCTCGCGGCCCCCATACTGCCGCGGCCACGTGATGCCGACCCAACCGGCGGCGTGCATCGTCTTCTGCCAGGCCCGGCGGCGCTCAAACGTCGCGTGGTCGGAGGCCACCCGATCGTCGCTGGCGTCGTCCAGGCACAGCTCGGGCGACAGGTGCGCGGCGAGCCAACCACGGAACTCCTGACGAAACGCCTCGTGCTCGGGAGCGTATTCGAAGTCCATGCTGCTCCAGTCAGGCCGACGCGGTGGCGAGGCGGGCGAAGCCGTCCTCGAGGTCGGCGATCAGGTCCTCCACCGCTTCGAGGCCGACGTGCACGCGCACCAGCGTGCCGCGTTCGCGCCACGGTCGCACCGTGCGGGTGTCGGCGGCCCGGGCCGGGATGATCAGGCTCTCGAAGCCGCCGAAGCTCGCCCCCATCTTGAACAGGCGAAGCCCTTCGAGCATCGCTGCCACGGCCGGCGGCGAGGTCGTGCGCAGCAGCACGGAGAAGAGGCTGGACGCCCCGAGAAAGTCGCGCTTCCACAGGGCGTGACCGGGATCGGTCGGCAGCGCCGGGTAGAGGACCCGGGCCACCTCGGGCCGTCGCTCGAGCCAGGTGGTGACGGCCAGGGCTGACCGCTCGTGATGGCGCAGGCGCACGGCCAGGGTGCGCAGGCCACGCAGCGTCTCGTAGCAGACGTCAGGCGCGACACAGTCCCCGAAGGCGGCCACCCCGTCCTTGACGGTGCGGAAGAGCGCCTCGTCGCGGATGGTGATCGCGCCCACGAGCAGATCGGAGTGGCCGGCCAGGTACTTGGTGCCGGCCTGAATCTCGATGTCCACGCCGTGCTCGAAGGCGTGGAAGTTGAGCGGCGTCGCCCAGGTGTTGTCCATGATGACGAGGGCGCCCCTGGCGTGGGCCGCGCGGGCGATGGCCGGAACGTCCTGGACCTCGAAGGTCTGCGAGCCCGGCGACTCCACGTACACGACACGGGTCGTGTCGCGGATCAGCCCCGCGATGCCGGCCCCGACGAGCGGGTCGTAGAAGGTCACCTCCACGCCCAGCCGGGCCAGCACCGTGGTGGCGAAGTTCCGGGTCGGCCCGTACGCGGAATCGGGGGCGAGCAGATGATCGCCCTGCCGCAGAACGGCCGTCAGGGTCTGGGTAATGGCCGCCAGCCCCGAGGAGACGATGATCGCGTGCCGTCCGCCCGACAGCTCGGCCACCGCCTCGGCCAGCGCGAACGTAGTCGGCGTGCCGTGCATGCCGTAGGAGGTCTGGTGCGTGTAGCGGCGGGCCTGGCGCGCATCGAACTCGGCGACGGTCTGGTAGAGGATCGTCGAGGCCCGGTAGATCGGCGGGTTCACGACTCCGAAGTGACGCTCGGGATGCCGACCGGCGTGTACCACCTGCGTGTCTGGTTGCATTGGGTCCTCCGACTAGGCCACCCGGTAGCGCCGGATCATCGCGTCGTCGAGCGCGAGGCCGAACCCGGGGTCGGGCGGTACGTCGATCATGCCATCCTTGACGGCGGGGCGGTTGCTCCACAGAGCCTGCCAGACCGGGTCGCGCTCGGGGTCGGCGAAGCACTCGACGTAGGTGCCGTGCGGCACCGCCGCCAGGAGCTGCCGGGCGATCTGGGGCTCCTCGTGGTGGGCCATCTGGACGCCGGCCACGCTGCAGAGGGCGGCGGCCCGGCGCCACTCGGTCACGCCGCCACCTTCCGAGGCGTCGAAGTTGACGAGATCCACGGCCCCGGCCTCGAGGAGCCGCCGCACGCCGTGGCTGGTGATCTCGCTCTGGCCGGCCGTGATGGGAATACGGGTCGACGCGCGCACCCGCGCCATCATGGCGGCATCGTCCTGCCAGTGGCAGGGCTCCTCGAACCATCGGATGTCCAGGGGCTCGACGAGCCGGGCGAAGCGCACCGCCTCGGCCACCGACCAGCCGCGGTTGGCATCCACGGCGATGGCGAAGTCGGGCCCGGCGGCCCGGCGCGCGGCTTCGACCCGCCGGGCATCCTCCTCGGGCGCGAGGCCACCTACCTTGAACTTGCACCCCGCCATTCCGGCCCGGCGATAGGCCTCCATCTCGGCGCCGATGTCGGTAAGGGTCTTGCCCGGCATGTAGTACCCGCCGATGGTGATGATCGAGAGCCGGCGGCGATGGCCCCCGAGCAGGGCGCACACGCTCTGGCCGACGGCCTTGCCGGCCAGGTCCCAGATCGCGCAGTCCACACAGGCGATGGCCTCGAGCAGGGCCTTTCGGCGGCGGCTGGCGTGGGTGAGCGCGAACAGGCGCTCCCAGATCTGCTCGCCCTCGAAGAGGCCGAGCCCGCGCACGCGCGGGGCGAGCACCTCCTTGATCAGAGCGACGATCTCGGGCCCGTCCTCGCGGTTGTCGCCGTTGTAGACCTCGCTGACGAGGCCCCCCTCGGTGCGGAGTCGCGTGATGACGGTGGAGCGCTTGAGCACGGCGTAGGTGCTGCCGCCGAAGTTGCGGGCGAGCGGAATGTCGACGGCGAGGGCCTCGATGCTGTGGATGCGCAGGTCGCCGTCGATCACGGTCTAGCTCAGCGGCCGGGCGCTGATCAGGATGAACGCGACCAGGCACGGCCGGTCGCTCCGGTTGCTCCACGCGTGGTTGGTCCCTCGCTGCACGAGACAGTCGCCGGCGTGGAGCAGCGTCTCACCTTCGTCCATGAGGGCCCAGATCTCGCCGGAGAGGACGATGGCGTAGTCGACCGTGGCCGTCTTGTGCATCCCCGGGTGCCGGGAGGCGTCGGGGTCCATGGCGTGATCGGCCCCCATCGACGCGAACGCCGCCTTGCGGTCGAAGCCGCCCTTGTCCGGCGGAAACTCGACGACGCGAAAGATGGAGCCGCCCGCCGGTGGCTCCAGCACCACCGGCCGCGCGGCGGCGTCGGCCTGGCCCTCGTTGCTGGCCGGGCTCGCGTCCGTCACCCAGAGATTGGTGAGTCCGAAGTCCGCGCGGCCGGGAATCGTGAGCACGTGGGGCGCCGGCCCGTCGCTCGCGATGACGGACTTGCCTCGGGCATTGTGACCGGTCACGACGCGCCGGATCGGCTTGAGCATGGGATCTCTCCCTTCGAGGTGCCTGGCCCGG
Source organism: Candidatus Methylomirabilota bacterium (assembly GCA_035709005.1). Classification (NCBI taxonomy): domain Bacteria; phylum Methylomirabilota (SeqCode); species Candidatus Methylomirabilota bacterium. Next base: position 60,837 of record DASTFB010000077.1, read on the forward strand.
CATTCTATGCGATCGTTCGGCTCGCGGCATTCGGTTTGCACGGCCGGTCCGATCCCTGGAGGGCCGTCAGGAGGACTGAAAAATGGCACGAGCCGACGCGGGCGCGTCCCGTCACCCGGAACGGCATCACACCGGTCGGAGCGGCTGGCTGCGCGCCGGAGTGCTGGGCGCCAACGATGGGCTGATCTCCACGAGCAGCCTGCTGGTCGGCGTGGCGGCAGCGCAGGCGGCGCGCGAGCCGCTGCTGATCACCGGGCTGGCCGGGCTGTTGTCGGGCGCCCTGTCGATGGCAGCGGGCGAATACGTGTCGGTCAGCTCCCAGGCCGACACCGAGCGCGCCGACCTCGAACAGGAGGCCCGCGAGCTGGCCACCCAGCCCGGCGCCGAGCGCGCCGAGCTGGCCGCGATCTACGTTCGGCGCGGGCTGGCGCCCGAGCTGGCCGCACAGGTCGCCGAGCAGCTGTCGGCTCACGATGCGCTGGCCGCCCACGCGCGTGACGAGCTGGGCATCTCCCGGGCCACGCGGGCGCGGCCGATTCAGGCCGCGCTGGCCTCGGCGGTGGCCTTTTCCCTGGGCGCGGCGGCGCCGGTGCTGATCGTGCTGCTGCTGCCGGTTGGATTTCTGGTGCCGGCGATCTCGGCCTCCACGCTGGTGCTGCTGGCGGTGCTCGGCGCCGTCGCTGCCCGGCTGGGCGGCGCCCCCCGGCTGAAAGGAAGTCTGCGGGTGGCGTTCTGGGGCGCCGCCGCGATGATCGTCACAGGAATGGTCGGGCGGCTCTTCGACTCGAGCGGCGGCTAGCCGTCCGTGACGCCCGGAGCTCGGGCTCATGGCCTCGCGATTACGAGGGCTCGCGGGCCCGGACGTCATCGACCGACCGGTGCGTTCCACCGTCGAATGGCCGGGGCCTCCCGACTACGCGCTCAACACGCTCACGGTGCCGGTGTCGAGCAGGAAGTGACGGCCCGCGGCGACCGGCCACCCCAACCACCGAGCCGCGAGCGCCCGGAGCAGATGCCCGTGACCGAACATCGCCACGTTGCCCGGCGTGGCCCGCGCCCGGGTGATCACGCGGTCGACCCGGCGGCCCACGTCCTCCGGCCGCTCCCCGCCCGGCGCCCCGTCCGTGAACAGGAGCCACCCGGGCCTGCGCTCGTGGATCGCCGCGGTCGTCAACCCTTCGTACTCACCGTAGTTCCACTCGACGAGGTCCGGCTCCAGCTCGGCGCGGTCGCCGAGCCCGGTGAGCTCACACGTCTCACGCGCCCGCCTCAGGGGGCTCGTCAGCACGAGCGCGAACGTCTCTGCGGCCAGAATGGGAGCGAGGCCTTTCGCGACTCGACGCCCGGTCACCGTCAGCGGCAGGTCGGTCAGCCCCGTGTGCTGCCCGGTCCGGCTCCATTCCGCCTCGCCGTGGCGGATCAGCCATACCTCGATGGTGGTCCTGCCCATCTCCACCGTCCTCGCAGGTTCGCCCGCCGGCTTCTGGCTCGCCGTCATTGTCCCACGAGGTCTGCGAGACGCCGGATGTCCGGCCGCCAGATGCGTTGTCATCGGCACGGTGGTTGCACGCCCCCATGCCGCGCGCGTGGCGCCGGAGGTGCCGACATGGAACAGACGGCGAGCAGCTACGGTCGGACGGCGTGGGGCCCGGGCAGGGACGCGGACCTGCTGGCCAGGAACTGGTGGGCCGTCGTGCTGCGGGGGGTCGCCGGGATCATCTTCGGCATCGTCGCACTGGTCCTGCCGGCGGCCACCATCGCGGCGCTCGTCCTGCTGTTCGGCGCCTACGCGCTGGTGGACGGCATCTTCAACATCGTCGCCGCGGTGACCGGACGCACCGGCGAGCGCCCCTGGTGGACCCTGCTCCTGGCGGGCCTCGTCGGCATCGGCGCCGGCCTGGCGACCTTCTTCCTGCCCGGGCTGACCGCGCTCACGCTGCTCTACGTCATCGCGGCCTGGGCCATCGTGATCGGTGTGCTCGAGATCGCGGCGGCGGTGCGGTTGCGCCGGGTCATCACGAACGAGTGGTGGCTGGGGCTCGGCGGGGCGCTGTCCATCGTCTTCGGCGTCTTGATCATGCTCGCCCCCGGGGCCGGGGCGCTGGCCATGGTGCTCTGGATCGGCGCATTCGCGGTGGTCTACGGCATCGCGCTGGTCGTGCTCGGCCTGCGACTGCGCGGACGGCGTACCGGGTCGCGCAGGGAAACGGTCCACCGCGCCGCCTGACGCGCTCGGGCTGACTGCGGCCCCGCTGACCTCGTTCGCTCCGACCTCGTTCGCGTTCATCCTCGGCATCGTGCCGCTCGTCATCGCCAGCGGGGCCGGGCCGGCGGCGCGGCGTCGGCGGGGAGGTCGAGGCGGTCCGGCAATGAAAGGCGGCGGGGCCGCCTATCATTGCCGCGGGCCCTGTTGTATTGTCGTCCGGCGCCGCCCGGCGCCGGTCGGGCGCCGCGGACGCAGCCCACGGACAACGCGCGAGGAAGCCCATGAAGCTGCTGGACGGCAAGGTGGCGGTGGTGACGGGCGGGGGGACGGGCATCGGGCGCGCGGTGTCACTCGGTCTGGCGGCGGCAGGCGCGCGGGTCGTGGTCAACGACTACGGCGTCAGCGTGGACGGCCGCGATCCCTCCAGCGCGCCGGCCAATCAAGTCGTGGACGAGATCGTGAAGGCCGGGGGCCAGGCGATCGCCAGCCCGGAGAGCGTGGCCACGATGGCCGGCGGCCGGAACGTCATCGACCTCGCGCTCAAGGAGTTCGGCGACCTCCACATCCTCGTCTGCTGCGCGGGGATCCTGCGCGAGCGGATGATCTTCAACATGACCGAGGACGAATGGGACGCGGTCATCGCCGTCCATCTCAAGGGCCACTTCACGGTCATGCAGCCGGCCACGGCTCACATGCGCCAGAAGAAGACCGGCTCCATCACGACCTTCACGTCCGCGGCCGGTCTCGAGGGCTCCCCCGGTCAGCCGAACTACTCGGCGGCCAAAGAAGGGATCGTGGGTCTCACACGCTCCACGGCCCTCGCCATGGCCCGTTACGGGGTCCGCTGCAACGCGATCTCGCCCACCGCCGACACCCGGATGACCCGCCGGCTGCCCGACGATCGGCGCGCCGCGTCCACCGCCACCCCTCCCGAAGCGATCGCTCCGGTGGCGGTGTTTCTCGCCAGCGATCGCGCCGCCCACATCACGGGGCAGGTCGTCGGCGTGCGCGGCAACGAGGTGACGATCATGTCCCATCCGGCCCCCGTCCGTACGGTGACCAGCGCCGAGACCTGGACGGGCGAGCGCCTGGCCGAGGTGTGGGATCGGGCGCTCGGCCAGGACCGCCTGCGCCGCCTCGACGCGCTGGGCATCGCGTGGCCGCCGGTGCCGCCGGCGTGACGCGCCGGCAGGAGGCCTGCCCATGACGTACAAGTGCCTGCTCTACGAGGTGAAGGACGGCGTCGCCACCCTCACCCTCAACCGCCCCGATCGCCTCAACGCGCTCGGCGATACGCTGCGGGAGGATCTGCTCGACGCGGTCACGCGCACCGCCGCCAACCCCGACGTCCGCGTGATGGTGCTCACCGGCGCCGGCAAGGGCTTCTGCGCCGGCGGCGACGTCAAGGCCATGGACGAGGGCCGACAAGCCGGGCGCGAGCGGCCGGTGCTGGACAAGATCGCGCCCTCGCGCGACCGCACGCTGCTGGCCATGCGTGACGCGCCCCAGCCGATCATTGCCGCCATCAACGGAGCGGCGGCCGGGGCCGGCATGAACCTGGCCCTGGCCTGCGACCTGCGTATCGCGTCGACGGCCGCGAAGTTCTCGCAAGCCTTCGTCAAGCGCGGGCTCCACCCGGACTGGGGCGGGACGTATTTCCTGCCCCGCGCGGTGGGCATGGCCAAGGCCTGCGAGCTGATCTTCACGGGCGATCTGATCGACGCGCAGGAGGCCCTGCGGCTCGGCCTGGTCGGCCGGGTGGTGGCGCCGGAGGAGCTGATCCCCGCTGCCGACGAGCTCGCCCGCAAGATCGCCGCCGGGCCGCCCCTGGCCATCCGGCTGGCCAAGCGCGCGCTCTATCACAACGCGGACTGCGACCTGCGCCAGGCCCTGGAGTTCGAGACCTTCGCCCAGAACATCTGTCAGGACACCGAGGACGCTCGGGAGGGCGTGCGCGCCTTCGTGGAGAAACGCGCCCCCGTCTTCCGCGGGCGCTGACCGACCGAGAGCGAGGCCCCCCATGGAGCTCGACCGCCCCCTGCCCCAGCCGATGACGCCTGAAGCCAAGCCCTACTGGGAGGGCGCCCGCCACGGCAAGCTGATGATTCCGAAGTGCCGCGCGTGCGGAAGGGCGTTCATGTACCCGCGCGTGCTGTGCCCGTTCTGCGCTTCTCGCGAGATCGACTGGATCCAGGCCAGCGGCCGCGGACGCCTCTATTCGTTCGAGATCGCCCACCAGATCCTCAACAAGGCCTTCAAGGTCAAGACCCCCGTGGTCCTGGCCATGGTGGAGCTGGAGGAGGGGCCGCGCCTGCTCACCAACCTGGTGGACGTCGAGCCCGATCCCACGAAGCTCCGGTGCGACATGCCGGTCGAGGTCGTCTTCGCGAAGCTCACGGACCAGGTGAGCCTGCCGATGTTCCGGCCGGCGAGGGCGGCGGCGGGAGGGGCGCTCTGATGGACGTGGCCCGGATGCGCGAGCTCAGAAACTCGACCTGCATCGTGGGTGTGGACGAGAGCGACGAGATCGGCACACTGCCCGGCAAGAGCCAGCTCACGCTCCACGTGGAAGCCATCCACAACGCCGTCCGCGACGCCGGCCTCAAGGTCAGCGACATCGACGGCGTCTTCACGGCCGGCCAGCACTCACCCGCCACCATCGCCGAGGCCATCGGGGTGACTCCCCGCTACGTCGACGGCACCACGGTGGGCGGCTGTTCCTTCATCATCATGGTGGGCCACGCCATGCTGGCCCTGCACCACGGGCTGTGCGACGTGGCCGTCATCTCGCACGGCGAATCCGGCCGCTCCGGCGTGGGCGTCTCCCCGCGCCGCGATACCGCCCTGCCCGGTCAGTACGAGCTGCCCTACGGCTTCGGCGGCGCGCCGACCTACTTCGGGCTGATCACCACGCGCCACATGCACGAATACGGCACGACCCTGGAGCAGTGGGCGCAGGTGGCCGTCTCCACCCGCCAGTGGGCCGCCCTCAACCCCAAGGCCCGCAATCGCGAGCCCATCACCGTGCAGGACGTGCTGAATTCCCGGCCCGTGGTCTGGCCCTTCAACATCCTGAACATCTGCCTGGTCACCGACGCCGGCGGCGCCGTGGTGATGACCCGGGCCGATCGCGCCCGGGACACCGCCAAGAAGCCCGTCTACGTCCGGGGCGCCGGCGAGGGCGCCGAGCACGTCATGCTCACCCAGATGCGGAACCTCACGTTCAGCGAGGCCACGCGACTCGCCGGTGAGAAGGCCTTCGCCATGGCCGGCGTGGGGCCCCGCGATTTCGACCACCTGATGTTCTACGACGCCTTCACCTCGGGGCCGCCGATCATGCTGGAGTCCCTGGGGTTCTGCAAACCCGGCGAGGGCGTGCACTATTTCGAGCCGGGCCGGTCGACGCCGGGGGGCAGCCTGCCGATCAACACCAACGGCGGCGGCCTCTCCTACACCCACAGCGGCATGTACGGCATCTTCCCGATCATCGAGTCGGTGCGCCAGCTCCGCGGCGAGTGCGGTCCGCGGCAGGTGCCCAAGGTGAAGCTCTCGCTCGTCAACGGCATGGGCGGCATGCTCTCGGCCGCGGGCACTCTCGTACTGTCGAGCGAACGCTAGGGCGGGAGCACCCCCCGGATATCATGCGGCCCATGGTCCTGTGGGTCGCCTTCTTGTTGATCATGGCCTCGGCGCCACCGGCGGGGGCCGGCATCGTGGTCCATATCGCCGACAGCGCAGATCCCGATACCTCGTTTCTGGGTGGAAACCAAGAGCAATCATGCGCTGATTCATGGCAGCTCCGTACAGAACATCGACGAGCGGTTCGTACGCCCGGGAGAGACAGCAAACATCTCCGTGCTGGCACTCAATCGGGCCAGCTGATCGCTCACACGGAGAAGACTCTGCCTCAGACAACCTACGGCGACACATGGATCGAGGAGCGCCGACAGAAAGATCCGGTTTATGCGCGGAAACTGGACCAGCGAGAACAACAGCACCTCAAGGAGCTGCGGGATCTGCTCTCGGAGATCAAGGCGCTGCTGGCGCTCGGTACGGAAGAGCGTCTACGGCTGCGATCCTTGCAGGCGAAGCACCCGGCCGGAGAAGACCCGCCAATGGGTCAGCAGCCGCCACGACCGAGGCGAATGGGTCATCCAGCTGCCGGGCAAATGACCGGATCGGGCCACGTCCCGGACGGAGTCGGGCGCCTGCGTCCGCCTACGCCCTGCCCTACGGCGGGCCGAAGACCAGGAAGTACTGGTAGGGCAGGAACGAGTGCTCGGTGAGCAGGCCATAGCCGGCCTGGCCCATCTCCTCCTTCACGGAGGCGACCGGGATACGGGCGTGGCGCGGCGGGCCCTCGGGGGCGTCCGGTAGAAAATCGATGATAGCCACGCGCCCACCCGGGCGCAGGCCCTGGCGAAGGCGGCCGAAGTAGCCGGGACGCTCGGCGATGTGGTGATAGGTGTTCACGAGGAGCACCACGTCGACGGGCTGGGGCAGCCGCGGGTCGTGCGGGGCCGCCTGGACGGCCGTGACGTTGGCGAGCCCTTCGCGGCGCGCGCGCTCGGCCAGGTGTTTCACCATGTCGGGCTCGAGGTCGACGCCGTAGACGTGGCCGCGTGGTACCGCTCGCGCCAGCCGCACGGCAAAATAGCCGGTGCCCGAGCCGATATCGGCCACGAGCGCGTCCGACGCCAGTGCGAGGGCCCGGATCACCTCGTCGGGCTTCTGCCAGGCGTCCCGCGCCGGGTCGTCGAACATCCGCGCCCAGCGCTCGGCATTCTGGAACTGATGCTGATGGTGCCCGGCGTCGTCGCGCCCGGCGCACCCGGCGGCGAGCAGGACGACCAGGGCCAGTACCCCTGCGGCCCAGAGCGCGCGCTCGGGCGTGGGCCTCGCCGGGTATGGCCCGATCCGCATGTCCCCAGCATACCGCGGGCCCACACCGAGCGCTGGGCCTCGGCCCGGAGCAGCGCCCCCGCCAGGACGACAGCGTGACGGCGCGCAGGCGCGAGCCCTGCTCGCCCGCATGAGCGCCGGCAGGGACGTTCCAAGACGCTCGCAATGCAGGGACGTATGGCTGATGTCGCGACACTGATCCTGCGTCTGGCCGTGTGCGGTCTGCTGGCCGGTCACGGCTTTCAGAAGCTCTTCGGCTGGTTCGGCGGTCCCGGTCTGAAAGGGACTGCGGGATGGCTCGAGTCGATCGGCCTGAAGCCCGACCACCGGTGGGCGCCCGTCGCGGGCCCGTCCGAATTCGGCGGTGCGAGCAGGCAGCTCCGAGTCCGCTGGCACTGCGGTTGCAGCGGCATAAGAGTGCGGGATGATGGTTCAATCCCCTGGAGGAGCACCATGTCGATGAAGCGGACGATACCGTATCTGGTCGCCCTATTGGCTTTGACTGCCTGTGCATCGCAACCCCGGAACGACACCGCCGGGACCACCGTGACCACCGTGCCCGCCACCACGCCAGCGCCGCAGGGCCAAGTCGTGGTGGTGGAATCCGGCAGCACCGTGCGGGGCGAGGTTCGTCACACCGTGACCGGCAAAGTGGACGGAATCGATCGCAACGCCGGGGAGATCAGCGTCAAGGCAACGGACGGCACGAACATGCGCCTGAAGCTGCCCCCCCTGGCCACCGCCTCGATTCGGGAAGGGGACGACGTTTCCCTCAACGTCATCGTTCGGCCCCGGCCGTAACCTCTCTTCCCGATCTGCCGTGCCCTGCCGCGACCCCGGAAAGGCCGCGGTAGGGCGCGCGGATGCGTCCTCACCCTCCGCCACGCCGTCCGGGCTCGCGCCGCGGTGATAGACTCGCGTGGAGGTCACATGTCGGGCTTCGATCAGCAGAAAGCGGAGGCATTCGCCGGCCGCCTTCTGACCGCGCTCAACGACGCCGGTCTCTGTCTCATGGCGTCGATCGGCCACCGCACCGGCCTGTTCGACGCGATGCGGGATCAGGCGCCCCAGACCTCCCACGAGATCGCCGCGCGGGCCGGGCTCCAAGAGCGCTACGTGCGGGAATGGCTGGGGGCGATGGTGACCTCGGGCGTCGTCACCGTGGATCCCCAGAGCCTGCGCTACCAGTTGCCACCGGAGCACGCGGCCTACCTCACGCGACAGGCGGCGGCGGACAACCTGGCCGTCTTCGCCCAGTACATCGCGTTGCTCGGCTCCGTGGAAGACGACATCGTCGAGTGCTTCCGGCACGGCGGCGGCGTGCCGTATGAGCGATTCCCCCGGTTCCATGCGGTGATGGCCGAGGACAGCGGGCAATCCGTACTCTCCTCGCTCGAATCGCACATTCTTCCGCTCGTCCCGGGCCTGGCCGAGCGCCTTCGTCGCGGCGCGCGGGTCCTCGATGTCGGGTGCGGCAGCGGTCGGATCCTGAACCGGCTGGCCGAGCTGTTCCCCGGCAGCCGTTTCGTCGGCATGGATTTCTCCCCCGAGGCGATCGGTGTCGCGCGCGAGGAGGCCACCCGGCGAGGCCTGACCAACGTCGAGTTCGTCGTAGCCGATCTCAGCGACTTCGACCGGACGGCGTCGCCCCAGGCGTTCGATTTCGTCACCACCTTCGACGCCGTGCACGACCAGGCCAGACCGCTCAACGTCTTGAAGGGCATCCACCGGGCGCTGAAGCCCGACGGCGTCTACCTGATGCAGGACATCAAGGGCTCGAGCCACGCCCACAACAACATCGGGCATCCGCTGGGGACCCTGCTCTACACCGTGTCGTGCATGCACTGCATGACCGTGTCGCTGGCGCAAGGGGGCGAGGGGCTGGGCGCGATGTGGGGGGAGGAGAAGACGCGCGAGTATCTGCAGCGCGCGGGCTTCCGCACGGTGGAGAAACACGAGCTGGCCCACGACATCCAGAACAACTGGTACGTCGTCGGGAAGTGAACTTCCGCCTGCCGTTTTGGCGCACCTGACGACCAGCGCTGCCGCACGGAAGCCGCGACGTCAGGCGAGCCGGGTCCGGATATCGATCTCCGACGTCAGCGTCCGGTGCACGGGGCAGCGGTCCGCGATCTCCAGCAAGCGCGTGCGTTGCTCCTCGCTGAGCGCGCCGCTCAGCGAGATCTCCCGATCGATGCGATCGAGCATTCCCTCTCTGGTCTCGCATTCGGCGCAGTCTTTGGCATGGATCTTCCAGTGCTCCAGGTGGACGACGATGCCCTCGAGAGGCCATTGCTTGCGTCGCGCGTACAGCGCGAGCGTCATCGAGGTTCAGGAGCCGAGCGCCACCAGCAGATAGTCGTAGGGTGAGGGCCCGGTATCGGTGCCCCCTGCCTCCACCGGCTCATCGGCCGCCAGGCGGTGCGACCCGGCGATGATCTCCTGCGCGAAGCCCGACATCCCGCCGCGGACGACCACAGTGCCCATATCGTATCCTCCCGAGGCGCAAGGTTAGCCGCTCAGCCTTCCGCGATCGCCGCCGCGCGCTCGACGTCGGCCGGAGGTTCGGCCACTCGTGGGCGCCGGCCGAGGAGCAGGACCAACGGAATGACGGCCGCGAAGATCCACACGAGGCGCCAGAAGTTGTCGATGAACGACAGCGACAGCGCCTCGCGCTGCACCATCTCGTACAGGTGCGCCCACGCCTGCTGCTCGGCGGTGACCTCGTCCGCCCCGCGCGCCGCGAACGTCGCGGCCAGCCGCTGGAACCGGTCCCACACGTCCGGTTCGTACAGGCTCACGTGGGTCGCCAGTCGGCTCTGGTGGACCTGGGCCCCGCGCTCCAGAAGCGTGGCCATGGTGGCGATGCCGATGCTCCCGGCGATGGTCCGGGTGAAGTTGAACACCCCCGAGGCGTGGCCGAGCTCGCGCATGGGGACGGCGCTGAGCGCGACCGTGGACAGCGGCACGAACGTCAAGCCGATGCCGAGCCCCTGGATGAAGCGCGGCAGCATGATGCGCCAGAAGCTGGCCTCCAGCGTGAGGGTGGCCATCAGGTACATGGCGTAGGCGTTCAGCGCGCAGCCGCTCACGATGATCCAGCGGGGGTCGATGCGGTTGAGGAGCACGCCGGCGATCGGCATCGTGACCAGCGTGGCCACCCCCCCGGGGGCCAGCACCAGACCCGCCAGCATCGCCGTGTAGCCCATGAGGATCTGGGTATAGAGCGGCGAGAGCACCATGATTCCGTAGAAGGCGATGCTGATGACGAACATGCCCGCCGTGGCGACGGCGAACGTCGGGTGGCGCAGCACGCGGAGGTCGACGACCGGCTCCTCGGCCCGCAGCTCGCGCACGACCAGGGCGACGAGGGCCACCGCTGCCACCGCGGTGAGCCACACGATGAGCGACGAGGCGAACCAGTCCTCGCGCTGGCCGCGATCGAGGACGAACTGCAGCGCCGAGACCCCCATCACCAGCAGCGCCAGCCCGGGCACATCGACCCGGCGCACCGCCGGCCGCTCCGCCGTGGGTTCCGGTACGACGAGCCACGCCAGGAGCGCCGCGAGGGCGCCCACCGGCACGTTGATGTAGAACACCCAGCGCCAGCTCCAGTTGTCGGTGATCCAGCCGCCGAGCGTGGGCCCGATGATCGGCGCGAACATGATGCCGACGCCCCAGATGGCCATGGCCATGCCCCGCTGGCTCAAAGGAAAGGTTTCGATCATCGTCGACTGGGAGAGCGGCACCAGCGGGCCCCCGGCCAGCCCTTGCAGGAACCGGGCGATCACGATGACGGCCAGGCTGGGCGCCGCACCCGCCGCGGCCGAGGTGAGGGTGAACGCCACCGTGGCCACGATGAACAGCCGCTTGCGTCCGAGCAGGTCGGTCAACCAGCCTGTGATGGGCAGGCTGATGGCGTTGGCCACCAGGAACGACGTGAGCACCCACGTGATCTCGTCCACGCCGGCCGAGAGCGTGCCCCGCATGTGATCGAGGGCGACGTTGGCGATGGTGACGTCGAGGATGACCAGGAACGTCGCCATCATCGTCGTGACGGCGACGATGCCGCGCTGCAGGCCTGGACTCATCTGAGCTCGATGACGGGAACGACCGACATGCCGGGCACCAGCAGCGCGTGCCCGTTCTGGCCCGGCTCGAGGACGAGCTTCACCGGGATCCGCTGGACGACTTTCACGAAGTTGCCGGAGGCGTTCTCCGGCGGCAGGAGGGAAAAGCGGGAGCCCGTGCCGCTCTGGATGGAGTCTACCCGGGCGCGGAGGACCAGACCGGGGTGCGTGTCGACGGAAATCGAGGCCCGCTGACCGGGACGCACGTGGGTGAGCTGGGTCTCCTTGTAGTTGGCGATGACCCAGACATCGGCGATGTCCACGACGGCCAGCAGCGGCTGGCCCGGCTGCACGACCTGTCCGACCTCGACGGTCCGGCGCGTCACCCGGCCGGCTACCGGCGCGGTGAGCGTCGTGTACTCGAGGTTGAGCTCGGCCTCGCGCAGAGCCGCGCGCGCCTCCGCCATCTGCGCCTCGGCGCTGGCCAGCTCGGCGCTACGCACCCGCACCTCCCCGCGGCGGCTTCGCGCGTGGCGGAGCGCGGCGTCGGCCTCCTCCCGCTGGCGCCCCGCCTGGGCCAGCGCCACCTCCTGGCTGGCCACTTCGGCCTCGGCCTGGGCCACCTCGGCCCGGGCCCCATCCAGGCGCTGCCGCGCCGCCTCGAGGGCCGCCTCGGCCGTCTTGAACACGTTGTCGGCGTGGTCGAGCCCCTGACGGGCGATCAACGCGCGCTCGTGCAGCTCGCGCATTCGGCCCCGGTCGAGACTGGCCCGTTCGTGATCCGCCTGGCGGGCCGCGACGTCGGCCTGGGCCGCCTGCACCGCCGCTCGCCGCGCGGCGAGCCGGCTGCGGCGCTCGTCCAGGGCGCGCCGGGCGCTCTCGATGCCGAGCGCGTCCCGGGCGGCGGCCGCCTCGGCAACGGCGACCTGGCTGCGGGTGGCCTCGTCCGTCATGGGGACGTTGGCGGCCGCCATTTCCAGCCGACTGCGGGCCGAGGCCAGCGCCGCCCGGGCCTGCTGCACCTTGACCTCGAAGTCACGCGGGTCCAGGCGCACGAGCGGCGCTCCCGCCCGCACCTCCTCGTTGTCGCCGACGAGCACCTCGACGACGATGCCGCGCACGCGCGCGCTCACCGGCGACACGCGGGCCTCGACGAACGCGTCGTCCGTGGAGACGTGGCGATCCCAGTAGCGCCAGGCCCGGACGCCGTAGACCCCGGCCACGAGCACCCCGACAGCCACCAGCCCGAGGGCCAGCCGGCGCCGGCGTCGGCGCCAGCGTCCCGCACCGGCTCGCCGGGAGACCGCCGCCGGATCGAGGTCGCTCATCCGGAGGCTTCAGCCGGCCCGCCGGCGCCGCCGCGAGCGCGGTGGGCGACCGTTGATCGTCGCCGCCGCGGGCAGGACGAACGTCGGGGTCCGCTTCACCACCTCCAGCACGCTGGAGGTGGTCGTGCGCACGATCCCGGGGACGCGGGACAGGCGCCGCGTGATGAAGTCCAGCAGCTCCTGGTTCGAGCGGAACACCGCGGCCGCGAGCACGTCGTAGCCCCCCGTCGTGATACCCACGAAGTAGACCTCCGGCGCCGCGGCGAGGCTCCTGGCCACGGCCCGGATCTTCGGCATCTCGGCCTGGATCTCGACGATGGCCCAGATCTGGTACCCGAGCTGGAGCGGGTTCGTCATGACCGTGAACTCGATGAGGCCCCGGCGGACGAGCCGGTTCAACCGGTGCCGCACCGTCGACTCGGGCATGGCGAGCCGGCTGGCGATCCTCGCCACCGAGGCGCGAGGATTGTCCTGCAGCGAGCGGATGATCTCGATGTCGGCGGGCGCCAGCTTCAGGGAGTCCACGTTGCGGCCAGCCTCCACACGTACCGGATTGGCCAGGATCAGCAAGTGTCACACGTGAGGATTGCGAAATCAACAATACCATAAAGCGTCTATTGCGGTAACGACCGAACGGATGGCGGGGCCCGACGGCCCGGCCCGGCCTCAGGAAGCCTGGCGGAGGGGAAGCCGGTGGGCGCGGTCCGCCGACTGGGACGCGAGGGCCCAGCCCGGATGCGCGGCTGGGGATCGCGAGACCTCGACATGCAGCTGGGACAGCGCGAGGGGATCTGTCAGGAAGAACAGCTTCTGGCCGTCGCTCAGCTCCTGGGGGCCGGCCTTCACCGCGGCCGCCACCGCGCGATCCCGGCGCCACTGCGCGCGGGCGGTCTCCCGCGCGTGGGAACACCCCACGGCACAGGCGATGGCGTTCACCTCCGGCTCCAGCACCGCGTCGACGAACCCGGGCAGGCGCTCGTCGCGACCGGCATACGCGCGCACGGCCCGCAGTTCGTCGGGCGGCTCCGTCTCCTCGGGAATCAGCAGCAGACCGGCCCGGCGGAGCCGGCGGCCGAGGGACACCCGGCTGGAATAGACCGAGATCGGGATCGACAGCATCAGGGCGCCGACCACCGGCAGCAACAGCCACCAGGTATACGAGGAATCCAGCCAGTAGACGGCGGCGGCCCAGGCGCCGGCGAAGAGCGTGTGCGCGCCGTGGCGGCGAATCCCCTCGCCCCAGGTGGTCTGCGCGTCCTCCCGGGGGGGGCTCTTCCAGGGCACGCTGAGGCCGGTGAGCGCAGCCAGCACGAACTGGGTGTGGAACAGCATGCGGATCGGCGCGAGCAAGGCCGAGAACACCGTCTCGATCAGGAGGCTCAGGGTCACGCCCCGCACGCCGCCGAAGCGGCGGGGACCCTGGGCCACCACCAGTCCGGCGCCGAGGATCTTGGGCGCGAAGAGCACCACGGCCGTGGCGACGCCGAAGCCGATGGCGGCGTTGACGTCCCACCGGGGCCACACCGGAAAGAGCTGGCGAGGCTCGATGAAGTACTGGGGACCGACCACCGTCTGCACGACGATGAAGGCCGTCGACACCGCCAGGGAGAGGAACCACAGCGGCGCCGACACGTAGGTCATCACGCCGGTCATGAACACCGCGCGGTGCGCGGAGTTGAGCCCCTGCCACAGGAACAGGCGCGAGTTGATCAGATTGCCCTGGCACCAGCGCCGGTCGCGCTTGAGCTCGTCGATGACGTTGGGCGGCATCTCCTCGTAGCTGCCGGGCAGGTCGTACGCCATCCACACCTTCCAGCCGGCCCGGCGCATCAGCGCGGCCTCCACGAAGTCGTGCGAGAGGATCTCGCCGGACAGGGGGCCGCGTCCCGGCAGCCGCCCCAGCGCGCAGTGGCGGACGAACGGTTCGATGCGGATGATGGCGTTGTGACCCCAGTAGTAGGACTCGCCCAGCTGCCAGAAGTGCAGCCCCGCCGTGAACAGCGGCCCGTAGACGCGAGTGGCGAACTGCTGCACGCGCGCGTACAGGGTCTCCCGGCCCGCCGCCCGCGGGGCCGTCTGGATGATGCCGGTGCTCGGGTTGGCCTCCATCAGGCGCACCAGCGTGGTCAAGCAGTCGCCGCTCATGACGCTGTCCGCGTCCAGCACGACCATGTACCGGTACTGGCTGCCCCAGCGCCGGCAGAAGTCGGCGACGTTGCCGCTCTTGCGCTTGATGCGATGGCGGCGCCAGCGATAGAAGATGTGCCCGAAGCCGCCGACCGCCGCGCACAGCTCCAGCCAGGCCTGCCGTTCCGCCACCAGCGTGTCCGGCTCGCTGCTGTCGCTGAGAATGAAGAAGTCGAACCACGGCAGCGCGCCGGCCCGGGCCACCGACTCGTAAGTGGCCCGCATCCCGGCGAAGACGCGGGCCACGTGCTCGTTGCGTATGGGCATGATGACCGCGGTGCGGGCCTCCGGCGCGAGAGGGGTGCCGGGCGCGACCGAGCGGGTGATGGCGTGACGATCGCGGCCCCCGCACAGCAGCAGGAACCCGCTCAGCGCCGTCCAGAATCCCAGCGACACCCACAGGAACAGGATCGTGAACAGCGTGAGGATCGCCAGCTCCAGGGGCTGCTGCCCGTTGTACGGCAGGACCCTGGTGGTCATGTAGTGCGCGTAGGCCGCCGTCTGGGCCATGGCCAGGACGGCGAAGACCGTGCGACGGATGGCCGCGGTCCGCGTGACCTTGCGGCTGTCGGCCGACGACGGCATGTCGCCGGCCACGTGCGCCGCCGCGGCCGGGCCGGGGGGGCGCGCCTGGCGGCGCCGGAAGATCCGCGATACCAGCGACGTGGGCCAGCGAGTCGGCGCCATGGACATCCGGCAGACCGGGGGCGCGGTCTTGATCGCGCAGGCCTCGGCCGCCGCCTCCTCGCGGCCGTCGCGGGCGGCCTGCCCGGGGACAGCGAGCTCCAGGCGACGACGAACCGAAGCCAGGGCGGCATGCGGGCCGATCCGCTCGCCGTCGCTCGCCGCGAGGTCCGGCTCTACGCGGGCGGGAGGATGTAGCTCCACGTCTCCGACAAGACCTCTTTGCCCCGGCTCAGGTGGGCCCGAAGCTCGACTGGCTTGGTGGCGTCGACCTGCCGGAAGCGCACGACGAGGCGCCAGCCCCCCGTGACCTCGTTCCGTCTCGTGTGTCGTTCCAGCAATTCGCCGTTCGGGCCGACCCACAAGGCGACGTCCACGGTGGCCTTGGCCGGCATCCGGCTGAGCGTCGGACCCTCGAAATCGACGTGGAGCTCGATGCTTCCATCGGGGTTCTTCACGAACCCGCGCCCGCGACGCGTCTCACTCACCCAGCCCAG
This sequence comes from Candidatus Methylomirabilota bacterium, assembly GCA_035709005.1. Taxonomy (NCBI): domain Bacteria; phylum Methylomirabilota (SeqCode); species Candidatus Methylomirabilota bacterium. Next base: position 76,711 of record DASTFB010000077.1, read on the forward strand.
CGGCGGCCGGGCCTCTTGGTCCTTCTGCCACAGGACGCGGTACGCATACGGCAAGGCCTCGTTGGGCTTCGGCTGAAAATCGGGGACCCAGTAGGCGACGATATTGTCGTTGGTTTCGTCGGGGACCGGGATCTGTACCAGCTCCACCCGGCCCGGACCCCACGGCCCTCTCAGCTCGACCCAGGCGGAGGGGCGCAGATCGTAGCGCGCCTCGAGGTCCTTGTACGCGCCGAACGACCGCGCCCGCTGCATCAGCCCGAAGCCCTGGGGGCTCGTCACCGCGAACGAGGTCACGAGCAGGCGCTTGGGATTCACGAGCGGGCGCCAGATCCATTCCTTCTCGCTCACCTGAATGGAGAGGCCGTCGGAATCGTGGACCTGCGGCCGGTAGTCATCCCGCCCCGACCGCTGGTGCGCCCCGAAGGAGAACATGCTGGTGAGCGGCGCCAGCCCGAGCTTGGCCACGCTCTTGCGTAGGAACAGCCGGGCATCGACGTCGAGCGCCGTCGTCACGCCCGGCCGGAGCACGAAGCGGAAGGCGCCGGTCGAGCGGGGCGAATCGAGCAGCGCGTAGATGGTGAGCTCCTTCGCCGCCGGCTGCGGACGCTCGATCCAGAACTCGAGGAACCGGGGAAACTCTTCGCCGGTATTCTCGGCGGTGTCGATGGCCAGGGCGCGGGCCGATAGCCCGAAGCGTTGCCCGCGGCCGATCCCCCGAAAGTAGCTGGCCCCCAGGAAGACCAGCACTTCGTCCTTGTACGTCGGCGTGTTCACGGGAAAGTGGACGCGAAAGCCGGCGAACCCCAGCCCGCGGACCTCGTCGCGGGCGATCTTGTTCTTCCCGTAGTCGAAGGCGTCGGGATCGAAGCGGATCTCCTGGAGTCCCTCGGGCCCGATCTCGTGGATCTTGACGGAATCCTCGTACACCCAGCCGGGGTGGAAGAACATGAGCTCGAACGGCAATTTCAGATTGCGCCACAGGGCGCGATCGGGCCGGAAGCGGATGTTCCGATACTGGTCGTAGTTCAGCGTCTTGAGGCCCTTGGGCAGGGCGGCGCCCGGTTTCTGATAGGCCGAGGCGGCGAGCTTCTCGGCCCGGGCGGCAACATCGTAGAAGCTGAAGGCGCGCGCCTCGGTGACGAGCAGCGCGAGGGCCGCGAGCAGCGCGAGGGAGCCGCCCACGACGAAGCGCCCTGCCCGTAGCCTCGGGTTCGCCGGGTCGGGCGAGCGATCACGTCGGGCGTCGATCCCCTTCAGCACAGTCCTGTCAATATATCGAGTGAAATACGGAGTGCGTGTACTCAGCCACCTCGCTGACCCAGGGCGCCGTCACGCGGCCATGAGCGACACCAACAGAAGGTACATTCCGAACGTACCGAGGTCAAGCAATCGCCTGTCCCCTGGTGGCGATGACCTCGGCATAGAACCGGGCGCTATCCTTCGGCGTGCGCCGCTGGGTCTCGTAGTCGACGTGCACGAGTCCGAAGCGTCTGGAGTAACCCAGCGACCACTCGAAGTTGTCCAGTAAGGACCATACGAAGTATCCCCGCACGTCGACCCCGCGTTCGATCGCCGCGTGGACGGCGGCGATGTGCTTGCGCAGATAGTCGACGCGCAGGGGATCGGCCAGGCGGTCGCCCTCCACCGCCGGCGGATCGAAGAACGCCGCGCCATTCTCGGTGACATAGATCGGCGGATTGCCGTACCGGTCCTTGACCCAGACCAGAGTGTCGGTCAATCCCGTCGGGAATACCTCCCACCCGGTCTGCGTGTAGGTCGCCCGCGGCTGGCGCACGGGCGCGGCCTGCAGCAGCCCCCCGTGGGGATCGAGGCGCACGACGTTGCGGGTGTAGTAGTTGAGCCCCAGGAAGTCGATCGGCTGCCGGATCAGGGCCAGGTCGTCGGCCGGCCACCGCGGCCAGGCCTCGCCGAAGATCTCGCCCAATTCCTCGGGGTAGCGTCCGAAGAAGACGGGGTCCAGATACTGGCGGTTCATGTAGGCATCGGCCCGCGCCACCGCGGCCCGGTCCTCGGGGGTGTCCGAGGCGGGGTATTTCGGCTCGAGATTCACGACGATGCCGATCCGATGCCGTCCTTCCGCGCGATAGCCCTTCACCGCTTCCGCATGGGCGTGCAGCAAGTTATGGGAGGCGAGCGGGGCCTCGAAGCGGTTGCGGTGGCCCGGGGCGAGGACGCCACACAGGTAGCCGCCGTCGGTCACGACCCAGGGCTCGTTGAGCGTGGCCCACAGCTTGACCCGACCGTCGAGCTTCCTGAAGACGATCCCGGCGTACTCGGCGAACCACTTCGCGATCTCTGGATTGAGCCAGCCCCCCCGGTCGTCGAGGGCCGCCGGCAGGTCCCAGTGATACAGCGTCACCATCGGCTCGATGCCCTGGGCGAGCAGCGCATCGACCAGCCGGTCGTAAAAGGCCAGGCCCGCGGGGTTCACCGCGCCCCGCCCCTCGGGCACGACCCGGCTCCAGGAGATGCTGAAGCGGTAGGCGGTCGTTCCGAGGCTCCGCATCAGCGCGACGTCGTCGAGATATCGCCGGTAGTGATCGCAGGCCACGTCACCGGTGGCGCCGTCGCGGACGAGGCCCGGCGTGTGGGTGAAGCGGTGCCAGATGCTGGGGCCGGCCCCGTCGGCCAGCGGCGAGCCCTCGATCTGATAGGCGGAGGTCGCGGTCCCCCAGAGGAAGCGCGGGGGAAACCGGATCATTCGGGTCCGACGGCCACCGTCGCCGGCAGTTCGTGAAACCGGAGCTCCCTGCCCTGCCACTGCGCCGGCTTGTCGTTGACGCGGGCCTGCTGCGGTGGTGGCTGTTGGCCTGGCCAGGCGAGCACCAGGCCGCCGGGCGGGACCCGCGTGCCGCCGGCGACCCGCAAGACCACCTGCCCGCTGTCTTTCTCGAGGGAGTACGTCAAGCTCCCGTACGGCGTGCGCAGGTCCCTCACCGTCACGCCCGATCCCTCGAGCCAGTCGGGCGGGACGCCGGCGGCCAGCACCAGGGTCTGGTCACCCTCTCGCTCGTAGGCGAAGAGATCGAGGACCGCGCGGATGAAGTCCGAGGCCACCCAGCCATGCGGCATGTCGCCGACGAAGCGCGGCTGCCTCGGATCGCGGCCGATCACTTCGGGCCACTGGTTCCAGGCGGGCGGCCGGCGCCCGTCCAGGAAGAAGGCGAGGAGCTCGTGGGCCCGCTCGCGCCAGCCCAGGCGCAGGAAGGTGCCCACCGTCCGGATCTCGTACGGCGTGTAGTCCTCCCAGGTGGCGCGGCCGTCCCGCCGGGCGACGAACTCGCGCCAGTACCGTTCATACGTCCCCTGGACCAGATCGTCAGGCAGACGGTGAAGCTCGCCGCCTGGCGCGATGGCGATAGTCGACGACGTGGGGTCGAAATCGCCCAGCTCGGCCGCGCCCGGGAGGTACGCGATCCCGTGGGCCGCCGTGGTGTGGCGAATCGACGCCGCCAGATCACCGCGGAACTCCTCGCGCTGGGCCGCCAGCCGCCGCGCCGCCGCCGAATCGCCCAGCGCCGTGGCCATCGCGATGGCGCCGTTGTAGCCCTTGAGGGCCCAGAAGTCGTCCCAGTACGAGTGCATCGGCTTGGCCGAATAGCCTTCGTGGCTGATGGACGCCGGCAGCAGCCCGTAGAACGCGCGGGTGGCGGGGGCCAGATTGGCGGCGGTGCGCTCGGATTGACGTAGCCTCTCGATGTACCGCACAGCGGCGTCGACGTGCGGCCACATCTGCTCCAGGAGGCGACGGTCGTTCGTGTAGCGGTACACCTCGGCGGCCAGGAAGATCAGCTCGCCCGGGCTGTCGTGCTCGGGCACGGGATCGGCTCCCCGCTCGTCGACGCAGCAAGGCACCTTCCCGCTGGCGAACTGCTGCCGTGCGTACCAGCGCAGGTAGTCGGCCGCGACGTCCGCGTGGCCCAGGCGGAGGAGCGACTCGGCGATCATCGCGCCATCGCGGATCCAGGAGCGCGCGTAGGATCGGGTCCCCGGCCGCAGCGCCGGGCCGTCGCGCGCGATCAGGATGTGGGCCAGGGCGGTGCGCAGCGCGGCGACCAGCGGGCGGCCCGGGGCCGGCACCTCGATGGCGACGCGACCGAGTCGCTCGCGCCACGCCGCGGCGACCGAAGCTTGCTGGCGCTCCATCCACGCCGCCGGCGCGGTCTCGGTGGAATCGGGCCGGAGCGGCGGCCCCGCCAGGGGCACGATGAGGCCGACGGTGGCGCTGGCGTTGGCGGGCAGGGTCAGGCGATAGCCGAGCGCCGCCGAGGCGAACCCGAACGCGTCGTGAATCTCTACGGCGCCGGCCCAGTCGGGGGCCCGGAGCAGGGCCGGAACGGGACCCGCCGCGAAGGGAAAGACACCGACACGGTCCGGCGCGCGCAGGGGGAGCACCTGACGGTCGGAATTCACCGAGAGCGTCGAGCCATCCCACTTGATGTGCCCGATGCCGCTGACGCCGCCGGCCATGTTCAGGAACTGCACGGGGGGATTCACCTGGAACGGACGTACGGCGAGGACCAGCTGGAGCGGCAGCGTCCGGCCGGTGCGGTTCCGGAGCTCGTAGCGGGCGAGGAGGCTCGACCGCTCGCGTGAGCCCGAGGCGAACGCCAACACCCTGAGCTCCCACTGGGCCTGGCGCCACGTCACCGCAGGGATCGGCAGGTAGTCGTCGACCAGGGAGTGAGCGATCTCGACGTCGGCCCACCCGGCCACCTGCGACCCGGCCACGACGAACGGCTCGATCGAGAACGCCCCCCGGCCGACTTCCAGCGCGCCGTCCTCGGACAGCAGCCCGCTGTGGGCGCCTCCGTCGATGCCGACCGTGGTCCACGCGGTCTGCTCGCCGGACATCCCGCGCGGGTACGTGCCGCGAGGCGACTCGCGGGCCAGGGCCTGAAAGAACGCGTTCGCGGACGCGCCGAACGCCAGGTCCCTGACTTCGAGCTCGGCCAGGGCATAGCTCGGCGTCGGTCCATCATGGACCGCCAGGCGCAGGAACCGTGTCTCCCCTTCCGGCAACCACACGGCGTCCGGACCACCGCGGGCCCCCACGATCTGGCGCACGGTGTACCAGCGCACGCCGTCGTCGGAGAACTGGACGTCGTACCGCGTGGCGTAGGCTTGCGCGAGCCAGCGCACGATCAGGCCGCCGAGCTCGCGCGGCCGCCGAAAGTCGACGGTGAGCGTCTGGGCGGGCCCCGCGGCCGGATCGCTTTTCCAGGCAGTCGTCCTGGAGCCGTCGAGGGCCAGCGGCCCCCCGGCGCCAGGCAACGAGGACGAGGCCCGCACCAGCGGCGGCAGGGCGACGGCGGGCGCGGCGGGCCGCTCGATGAGAACCAGATCGCTCACGTACAGCGAGCCCCGGCCGCCACCCCGCCCGGCCGCCACGCCAAGCTCCAGAGCGGCGGCGCGTCGCAGCGTGCGGTCCCCGGTGGGCCCCCACGCGAACTCGATGTGGCGTTTCTTGATCCGGATCATCTGCCACTGGTTGGGGAACTCGAAATCCGCCCGGTTGACCCACCAGACGTTGTCGCCGCTGGCGTCGACCAGCTTGAGTTGGAAATGGTTGGGGGGCGCATCGGCGCGCAGGTAGAAGACGATCTCGTAGTTCGCCGGCAGCTCGAGGGGCAGGGCGCGCCGGGCCAGCGCATACCCGGCGGTACCGCCGAAGTCGAAGTCCAGCCGCAGACCCCGGCCCCGCGGGCCGGGCGCGGGATGCACCGAGGCCTGCACGCCCTCGGAGGCCACGGTCTGCCACGGCCCCAGGTCCTCGAAGCTGTCGAGCACCCGCGCCGGCGCCGGATGGGCCTCGCGCGCCAGGCCAGGCCCGGCCCCGCCGGCCAGAGCCAGGCCGAGCATCACCAGAGTTCGCCAGGTCCGCCTCATCCCTTGACGCTGCCGAGCATGAGACCCTGGATGTAGTAGCGCTGGAGCACCAGGAAGACCAGCAAGACGGGCAACGTCGTGATGACGGCGCCGGCCATCATGAGCTCGCTGTCCTGCACGTGCTCGCGCGACAGGCTGGCCAGCGCGACCGGCAGCGTGTAGAGCTCGCTGTCGTTCAGGACGATCAGCGGCCACATGAAGTCGTTCCAGGCGCCGAGCGAGGTGAACACCGCGAGCGTCACCACGATCGGCTGGAGCGCCGGCACGATGATCGAGCGGAAGATCCGGAACTCGCTCGCGCCATCGATGCGGGCGGCTTCCAGCAACTCGTCCGGCACCGTCAGCGCGTACTGGCGCACCAGGAAGATGCCGAAGATGCTGGCCATCGCCGGGACGATGACCCCCCCGTACGTGTTCACGAGGCCCAGCTGCTTGAGCAGCAGGAAGAGTGGCACCATGGCCACTTGCGAGGGAATCACCAGCGCGCCCAGGAGCAGCTTGAAGATGCGGTCGCGCCCGGCGAAGCGCAGCTTGGCGAAGGCGTAACCGGCGGCGACGTTGATGAGCAGCGACACGAGCGTCACCGCCGTCGTCAGAGCGACGCTGTTGAGCAGGTAGCGCCCCATGCCGACGTGCCCGAACAGCTCGCGGTAGTTCGCGAGCGTTGCCTGGCTCGGCAGGAACGGCGGCGGCAGGCTGCTCGCCTCGCCCGGCGCCATGAACGACGCCGACACCATCCACACCAGTGGCCAGAGCGTGAGCGTGACGGCGCCCAGCAGCGCGCCGTTCACGAGAAGTCCCGGCAGACGCGGCATCAGGCGGCCGACTCCCAGCGCGTGAGCCGCAGCTGCAGCGCGGTCACCCCGAAGATGCAGAGGAACAAGACGAAGGCGACGGCCGACGCCGAGCCGAGGTTCCACCACTTGAAGCCTTCCTCGTACATGAAGTAGAGCACGCTCACCGTGCTCTGCAGGGGGCCGCCCTGCGTCATCACGTAGGGCTCGGCAAAGAGCTGGAAGTAGCCGGCGATGGTGAGGATGTTCACCAGCGCCACGATCGGCGCCAGCATGGGGAGGGTGACGTGCCGGAATTGCTGCCACCGCGACGCGCCGTCGATACGGGCCGCTTCGTAGAGCGGCTCCGGGATGCTCTGCAGGCCGGCCAGCAGGATGATCATGTTGTAGCCGAAGTTCTTCCACACGGCGAAGACGATGATAGCAGGCATGGCCCAGTGCGGATCCCCGAGCCAGTCGACGGGCGGAATCCCGAGGCGGCCCAGCGCGTAGTTGAGCCATCCATAGTGGGGGTTGAAGAGGTACCGCCACACGACGGCGACGGCCACCAGCGTCGTCACCACGGGGGCGAACAGCGCCGTGCGAAAAAAGGCCGGGAATCGCACGAGCCGGGAGTTGAGCAGGAGCGCGAAGACCAGCGAGGCCCCGATCGAGAGCGGCACGCCGACGACGACGAAGTACAGCGTGTTCCCGAAGGCCTGCCAGAAGAGCGGCGTCTGGAGCAACCGACCGTAGTTGCGCAGCCCCACCAGCCGGAGATTGGCCGGATCGGCGAGCGCGTAGATGTCGAAATCGGTGAGGCTCAGCGCCAGCGCGGCCAGCACGGGCAGGAAGAAGAACACGCCAATCACCAGTAACGCGGGCGCCACGAAGCACCAGGCAGCGCCCGAGACCCTCAACCGGCGCCCCTCCGGGCCAGGAGCCAGCGGCGCTTCTCGAGAATCCGATCCGCTCGCGCGTCCAGCTCCCGGACGGCCTGATCCACCGACAGCTCGCCGTGCACGGCACGCTCGGCCACCAGGCGCATCTCGTTGGCGATGCGCTCCCACTCGGGCACCTTGGGTGCCGGCTCGACGCGCTCCAGCTGCTCGCGGAACGCGCGGGCCTGGACGTCGCCGGCCAGCCCGGGATCCTGCCAGGTCGCGCGGCGCGGCGGCAGGTCGCCGGTCAGCGTGTGGAACCGGCGCTGAATGGCCGGCTGCGAGAGGAACTCGACGAGCCGCCACGCCTCCGCCTGGTGGCGAGAGGCCCGGAACACCACCAGGCTGGAGCCGCCCGCGATCGAGACACCCGGCCCGTCCGGCCCGGGCAAGGGCGCCGTCATCCAGCGTTCCTGCTGGTCGGCGGGCAGCCGGCGACGGAGCTCGCCGATGTTCCAGGGGCCCGACACATAGAACGCGAACCGGCCGCGTCCGAACTCGATCCAGACGTTGGCGATCGCCGCGCTGGCCACGGCCGGCGCCCAGCCGCGCTCGAACATCTCCAGGTAGAAGCCGAGCGCCCGGCGAAAGCCGGGGGCCGAGAAGTTGCCCCAGCGGCCGCCGTCGCGCAGGAGGGGCTCATCCTGCTGCAGGGCCAGGGCGAGGAGCGGCTCGAACTCATTGAGCGGCAGGAGAATCGGGAAACGATCGGGGCCGGCGGACCGTTGCACGGCGACCAGCATCTCCCTCCACTCCTGCCACGAGCGCGGCGGCGCGGAGAACCCGGCCTGCGCCAGGAGATCCCGGCGGTAGAACAGCAGGCGCGTATCCACGTACCACGGCACGCCGTAGAGCGTACCGTCGACTCGGTTCGTGTCCCAGATGCCGGCGAAGTAATCGTCGGCGTGAACGATCGCCGACGCCGCCACGTGCCGGTCGAGCGGGGCGAGCGCCTTCAGCGCCACGAACTCCGGCAGCCAGGTGTTTCCGAGCTGACACACATCGGGCGTGGCGTCCCCGGCGAACGCGGTGAGGAGCTTCTCATGGGCGGCGGTCCACGGGAGCTGCTGGACCTTGACGGTGATGTCGGGGTTCGCGCGCTCGAACTCGGGCAGCAGCTGGGCCACCACCTCGCCCTCGCGGCCCATCGCCCAGAACCGGAGAACGACGTCGCGCGAGGAGGAGGAGCCGCAGCCTGTCAGGAGCGACAGCGCGGCGAGGACACCGAGGATCGCGGCCCGGGGGAGAGGGCCCCGAACCCTAGTCACCGGGGGCCGTGAGCCAGCCGCCCGAGAACCCGGCCCGCTCGAGACCCCGACGCAGATACGGATTGTCGCGCATCACGCGCCAGATCAAGGCGCTACGGTAGTTCTCGATCATGGCGAGGATGGCCCCCTGGTCGATCCCGAGATAGTCTCCCGCGACCCACCCGAAGCCCTGGACCTGACGCCCGTGCCGGAGGCGAAAGTCGAAGGCGTAGGTGAAGCTCCGGTTGAACGCATCCAGAAAGCCGTATTTCGAGTAGATATGCTCGCCGAACCGGCGGTGCATCTCGAGCGTCGTCGGGATGACGATCTCCGGCGCGAAGGGGATGGACGCCACCACGGCCGTCGGCGCCAGGGTGCAATCGTCGCGCTTGCCCGCGAGGTCGATCCCCCGCGCGGTGTAGCTCCGGAACACCCGGCGGCCGTTGACGTCCTCGACCACGATGTCGGCCGGCCCGTCACTGGCCGTGATCCCCCAGACGGTCGCCCCGTAGTCCCGGCACCGCTGGGGATTGGCGATCGCGTACGCTTGCTGGGCGTAGACGGCGCGCCGGCTGTTTTCGAAGTAGTCCAGCCCGCGCTTGCGCATGTAGGTGTCCTGGATACCCCGGAAATCGGTCCACACGTGCGTGTACTGATGCCCGAACAGGGGCGGAAAGCTCAGATACTCCTGACCGAAGAACGTGCCCCAGTGGCTGTCGTACGTGCTGATCCACTCCGTCCACGCTTCCGCGCCCACGGGGAACGTCGGCGAGCCGAGGGCCAGGAGGTACACGAGCATCGCCTCGTTGTACCCGCGCCAGTCGTATTTCAAGAACCCGTCTTCGGGCGACCAGCCGAGGCTGATGGCTGGCGCCTTGGGCTGCGCCCACCGCCAGTCGACGCGCCGGTAGATCGTGTCGGCCAGGGCGCGGATCTCCACTTCCTCCGGATGCCCCCCGTCGAAGTAGGACTGACAGAAGAGCGCGCCGGCGAGCAGGATGGCGGTGTCGACGGTCGACAGCTCGCTGTCCTCGAAGCGCTCGCCGGTCTTCATGTCCAGGAAGTGATAGAAGAAGCCGCGGTGCCCGTCCGCCCCCCGGGCGCCGGGCCCCTCGGCGGGCCTGGCGAAGAACCGCAAGGTGACCAGCACTCGCTGTCGCGCCTGCTCGCGCGTGATGTAGCCGCGCTCGACGCCGATGGGATAGGTGGTCAGGCCGAAGCCCACGGCGGCGACGCTGGAGTACGACGGCGTGGGATACCGATCGGGGATCAGGCCGTTCTCGGGGTTCGCCGTCTCCCAGAAGAAGCGAAAGGTGCGCTCCTGAACATCCGCCAGAAGCGGGTCGAGGGGATCGGTGACCGGCTTCGGCCGGGACGTTAGCAGACGGCCCGGCGTGGGCGCCACCAGCGTGTGCAGCTTGAGGCTCTGCGCCTCCCCGTTGACTGCGGCGATGAGGACCGTGACGAGCGATGCGATGGTCGCGACCAGAGCGACACAGACCGTCAGATGTCGTCCGGAC
>DASTFB010000078.1 GCA_035709005.1 Candidatus Methylomirabilota bacterium
CTGCTCCTCGACGAGATGGGTCCGGCCGACCTCGGGCCCGGCGAGGCCAAGGGCGCGCCCGACCACCCGCACCGCGGCTTCGAGACGGTGACCTACATGCTCCACGGCGAGCTCGAGCATCGCGATTCGGCGGGCCACGCCCGGCGTCTGGGTCCGGGCGATGTGCAGGGCGGGAGGAGCGGCCGGTGATCGACGGCCAGGCCGCCATTCTCGCCACCGACGGGGAGCTGATCTCGCTCGCCGCGCCGGCCGGCGCCCACGCGCCGCTGGAGCTCCTTCTCGTCGCCGGGCTCCCCTTGCGCGAACCCGTGGTCCGCTACGGCCCGTTCGTGATGAACAGCAAGGAGGAGATCGTTCAGGCGGTCGAGGACTTCAGGGCCGGCCGCCTGGGCCGTCGCTCCTGAGGCCGTCGACGTCGGTCAGAGATCGAACCGAAACGAGATGCCGCCGATGAGGTAGTGGGAGACGAGCTCGGTGTTGATGGTGGCGTCCTCGCCGAGAATCGTGACGTCCCATTCGGGACTGACCCGGGTCATCCGATACTCGGCGAAGATCCCGAACTCTTTCGTGAAGAGGAAGGTCACGCCGGCCCGCGCGTCCAGGCCCACCTCGTATGTCCGGTCGCTGGTGCGTCCGCCCAGGTCGGAGCCGAGATCGCCGGCGAACTTGACCGAGAAAAGGCCCGGGCCGCCCGCGATGTAGGGCTGGATCTGGCCCTTGGGAAATTCCTCCGACATCAGGAGCGGCAGCCGCAGCATCAGCAGCGCGGAGACCGGGAACACCGTGACGTCGGGGTCGGGCCTCAAGTAGGACACCTCGGCCGCCACGCCGAGCCAGCGGGCGCTGTCGAACCAGTAGCCCACGCGCACCCCGAAGGCGTAGGTCGTCGAGAAGTTCACTTCGTCCGTCATCGTCACGCCGAAGATCTCCAGGTCGAGATCCTCTCGCTCGGTGCGGGTGGCGCCGGCCCAGAGATCGCTGAACCACTCCGCCGAGGCCGGGCTGGCCGCGATGAGAAGCGCACAGAGCACACCCACGGCCGCGCTCACAGACTTCGTCAATCGCGTCATCGTCAATGGAGTCCTCTCCTCTTTGCGGCGCGAGCCTCTCTTCGACCGTAGAGCGCCCGCGCGCGACTGGTCAAGTTTTGACTACCCTCCTGACGGGGCGATGAGATGCCCGGCCCATCGACCAGCGATGATCGGGATGATCTCGGCACCCGAGACTCGCCAGGTGACGAGCACGGTATAATGCGCGCATGCCGGCCCGGTACCGCGAAGAGCCCTGTCGGACCGCGCTGAACCGCGTGGTCGGGATGGATTTCCGCTGGTCCCTGAACCCGTACATGGGCTGTGAGCATCGGTGCACGTTCTGTTATGTGAGGGCGTTCGAGCAGCGCGCCGACCGTCCCTGGGACGAGCGCTATGGCCAGTCGATCCGAGTCAAGATCAACGTGGCCGAGGTGCTGAAGAGGGAGCTGGCGCGGCCTTCGTGGACGCGCGAGGTGGTCGCGATCGGCGCCGCCACCGACCCCTACCAACCCGCCGAAGGCAAGTATCGGCTGACCCGGCACTGCCTGGAAGTGCTGGCCGCCGCCCACAACCCGTTCGGCCTGGTCACTCGCGGGCCGATGATCGTGCGCGACGTCGACGTGCTGCAGGCCGCCTCCGCCCGCGCCGACGTCGACGTGCACTTCTCGATTGCGACGCTGGACGATGAGATCTGGCGCAAGACCGAGATCGGGACGGCGCCTCCGCGCCAGCGGCTCCGGGCTCTGCGCCGCCTGGTGGACGCCGGGATTCGTGCCGGAGTGGGGGTGGCGCCAATCCTGCCCGGGATCTCCGACCGTCCGGACCAACTGGCGGCCGTCGTGCGCGCCGCCCGCGATGCCGGCGCCACGCACCTCTGGTGCAACCTGCTCTATCTCAAGCCGGGCACGCGGGAGCACTTCCTCGAGCACCTCGCGCGCGACTGGCCCGACCTCTTGCCGCGGTACGAGCGGCTGTACCGCGCCGCCGCCTATCTGGAGAAGAACGTCGCGGAGCCCATCAAGCGACAGGTGGCGGAGTTACGCGAAGCGCTGCAGATCGCCGATCGGCGATCCGTGAAGCTCGAGCCGCCCTCGCCGGCCGAGCAGCTCGCCCTGGCCATCTAGCGTCTCACTCGCCGACGACCCGGATCATGTGCTGCAGCGTGACGCCGGAGGTCGTGCGGACCCGCTCGCGAACGAGGTCCATCAGGGCGAGGACGTCGGCGGAGCTGGCGCCGCCCCGGTTGATGATGAAGTTCGGGTGCTTGACGGCGATCTCGGCGCCGTTCACGCGCTTGCCCCTGACGCCGGCCTTGTCGATGAGCGCGGCGGCGGTCATGCCCGGCGGATCCTGCCAGATCACGGCCGAAGCGAGGACGAGCGGCTCGCACCGCTTCTTGAGCTTCAGGCGCCGGCCCACGTCGGCCTGGACGTCGCGCCGGGGCCGCCGCCGGAGCCGGAGTCGACAGCCGACGACAATGGCGTTGGGCTCCACCTGGAACGTCGCCGGCCGGGGACCTACGTCCTGGAGCTTGATTTCATCCAGCGTACCGTCGGGCTGGACGATGTAGACGGCGGTCACCACGTCGCCGATGCCCCCGCTCTCGCTGTGCGCGTTCATGGCCAGCGCACCGCCTACCGTGCCCGGAATCCCGGCCAGGCACTCGAGACCCCCGAGGTCCTGCGCGGCCGCCTCTCGGATGAGCGACGAGACGCCGACCGCCGCGCCGGCCACCGCTTCCTCCCCCTGGAACTCCACGCGGCGCAGACAGCCATCGAGCTTGATGACGACGCCGCGAATGCCGCGGTCGCGGACGAGGACGCCGCTACCCCCGCCGAGCATCGTGAGCGGCAGGCGCTCGCGATCCACGAACTGGAGCGCGTGACGGATGTCGTCGACGTCCTGCGGCATGATCAGGATGTCGGCAGGACCGCCGAGCCGAAGTGAGGTGTAGAAACTGATCGGCTCCTTGAACCTGACGTCTCCGCGGATCGATCCGAGCATTGCGGCCTCCGTGTTGCGGGCTCTCGACCCCGCTGCGCCGCCAGGACCCGCCGTGGGCGGCGACCGACGGGCAGCACATGAGATGCCAAAGGCATTCCATGCCGGACCGAGCATCGATTGACGTGGGCGTTCTCACCGGCGAGAGCGCCGTATGACTGCGGCAACAAACGTGCTTTGTCGCTCGATGACGCTTTCGCGGCGGGCTCACCTAACCTGGAACAGCCACCCACCCGGGGAATGCCTCGGAGGCAACTTCATGCCAGCCCGGCACGCCAGCGTACGAGAATGGCACCGCCCGGAGAGGGCGCGCTCGCTATGTGCCCGTCATTGCGCCCCTCGGTTTGGCGCAGCCCTTGCCCTGTATACCCGGTATGCCTGGTCAAGGTCTGCCCAACACCCCGCGCCGGCGCGTGCAGCCGAAGCCCGGGCCGGCGTTCGGCCGGTCGCTCGTCCAGCAGGTGGGCGGCCTGTTGATGTTGCTGCTGGTGGTCGTGCCGGGATACGTGATGTCGCGGCCGATCCCCGACGAGGTGGCGCAGGCCGCCAAGGCCAACCAGAGCGGCCGCGCGGTCACGACCGCGATGATCGGTGAACACATCCGCGAAATAGCGCCGCGCTACGGCGTCTCCGAGGTGCTGGTCGCCTCGATCATCGCCGTGGAATCCGAGTACAACCCTCGGGCGGTGTCGCGGAAGGGCGCCCGGGGGCTCATGCAGCTCATGCCGGCGACGGCATCGAGCCTGAGGGTCGACGACCCCTTCGATCCCCGGGAGAATATCGAAGCCGGCGTTCGCCATCTCCGCCGCCTGATGGACCTCTTCGACAACAATCTGCCGCTCGTCATCGCCGCCTACAACGCAGGCGAAAATGCCGTGCGCCGGTACCGGGGAATCCCGCCCTACCGGGAGACGCGCCAGTATGTCTCGCGGGTGCTGCGCAAGGTGCGGCGCGCTCAGCCTGACAGCGTCCCCGCGTATCAGGAGCCGACTCGCCTGAAGCCCCGGAAAGATCGCCGCACGTCGAGCGACGCACGGTCGGCCCTGCTGATCATTCCGGCCGTCTACCAGCCGGGCTCCGCGCCGCGCACCCGCTGAGCCGCGGGCTGGGCCGTCAACTGCCGGCCAGCCAGTGGCCGATGAGGTCCTGGTCCCGCACCCAGTAGAAGTAGGTCGTCCCCAGCACCGCGTGAGAGAGCGCGATCGGCAGCAGCTGCCGGTCGCGCACGTAATACCAGCTCCACACGGTTCCCCCGATCATCGTGACGGCCACGACGTCCCAGGCCGGCAGATGGACGGCGCCGTAGACGACGCCGTTCGCCGCGGCGAGCACGAAGGGAGGCGCGGCGGGCCAGAGGGCGCGCATCCGACCGAGCAAGTAGAACTGGAACAGCGTCTGCTGGAGCAGCGCCCAGGGGATGAACAACGCCAGCGCCACGGGCAGGGTCGGTTTGAGCAGGTGCGCCGCCACAGCGCTCGCCGTGTCCGCCGTCCACCAGACGCGGACGGCACCGAGCGCGGCGAACAGCGCGACGATGATCGAGGTGCCGGTCAGCAAATGCATCGCCGAGTGGCGGACACGTTCGGCGGCCGGCCAGTCGGGTGAGCCCCAGATTCGGCGTCGCGTGTAGCCGGCCGTCATGAGGATGACGACGACCGCGAGCAGGGCCAGGCCCAGGTCGACGGCGGGCGGCCGTACCGGCACGAGGGCCAGGTAGAGGGCTGTCAGCGCCCCCAGCCCGGCCACCTCGAGCATCACCGCGCGCCGGACGCTGGCCAACTCGAGCCCTTGTGCCGGTCCCGATACGTCACCGACGTACCCTCCACCGACGCCCACGGTGTCAACGTGTGAAGCGCGGCGGTGGTCGCGCTCAGGATGTGCCGCACGGCAAGCCCGCGGGCGGTCAGGGCGTCGGCGATTAGACTGCGGTGACAGCGCCAGGGCACCGCTTCTGCGCACATGATGGCCGTGCGCTGCCGACGGGCCAGCTCGAGCAGCGCCGCCAGGCTCTCGGCGAAGGCAGGCGTCTGCATGTGGTCGGCGTACCCGCGGAATCCGGCGTTGCGCCAGCCGACATTGATCGAATCCGGACGAGGGCGGCGCAGACCTCCCAGCCCGGGCAGGTGCAGGTAGGCGACACCCGCATCCTGGAGACTCCGCGCGAGGCGCTCCTGGTTGAATTGAGGATTGTGCCGGGAGCGGGGGATGGTCCGTACGTCGGCGAGCTGAACGATCGCATGGCCCGACAGCAGCGCGAGCAACTCGCCGATCGGGCGCGTGGAGTGCCCGACTGTCCAGATGCCGCCGGTCACCTCGCCGCCCGGGCGATCAAGCTCGTCAGCTGCTCGGGATCGACCGGCTTCACCACGTGGTCGTCGAACCCGGCCTCCAGCGCCTGCTGGCGATCCTGGGGCCGGCCATAGCCAGTCAGGGCGATGAGGAGGACCGCCGGCCCCAGCGCTGCCCGAACCCTGCGCGCCACCTCGTTGCCGTCGAGCACGGGCAGGCCGATATCCACCAGCATGACGTCGGGGCGTTCGCGCAAGGCGACGGTCACGGCGTCGACGCCGTTGTCCGCGACCAGGACTCGATGGCCGGCCAGCTCCAGGCAGGCCTGGAGCATCTGGGCGCTATCCACGTTGTCCTCGACCACGAGCACCGAGCACGCCGGACCTGGCGCCGCCGCCGGCGGGGCGTTCGAGCTGGCCGGATGCAACGAGGCCGCCGGTAGCCGGGCGATGAACTCGCTGCCCCGCCCTTTGCCCTCGCTCCGGGCCGAGACGTCGCCACCGTGGAGCTCCACCAGCCGGCGAACCAGCGTCAAGCCGATGCCGAGCCCCCCTTCGGAGCGCGCCAGTGAGGGATCGACCTGGGCGAAGAGGTCGAAGATTCGGGGCAACATCTCGTCAGGGATGCCGACCCCGGTGTCGCTGACGGAGAGCACGACCCAGCCGGCCTCTTGACCTGCGGTGAGGACGATGCTTCCTCCCGGCGGGGTGTACTTGGCCGCGTTGTTCAGCAGGTTACCGATGATCTGCACGATCCGGGTCGGATCGGCCTCCACGCGGATCGGCGTGTTGGGCAGGTCGACGCGGATCGTGTGACCCCGGCTCTCGATCAGGCTGCGGGTGGACTCCATCGCCTCGGCCACGGCGGAGCCGATCTCCAGGGGGACCTTGACCAGCTCGATCTTGCCCTGGGTGATCCGGGCCACGTCGAGGAGGTCGTCGAGCAGCCGGGTGAGGTGCAGGAGCTGGCGTTCGACGATCTCGCGGGCGCGCTGAACGACCGGGTCATCGCCCAGCCGCTCGCCGATCACGTAGAAGCCACTGCGGATCGGAGCCAGCGGATTGCGGAGCTCGTGGGCGAGCATGGCCAGGAAATGGTCTTTGGCCCGGCTGGCGGCCTCGGCCTCGCTGCGGGCCTGGCGGTCGGCTTCATGAAGTTGCGCGTTCTCGATGGCCAGGGCCACGCGATCGGCCACGAGCTGCAAGAGGCGGGCGTCGTCCTCGCTGAAGCGCCGGGGCTGGGTCGAGCCGACCCGGATGATGCCGGTGGCCCAGCCGCCGACGAGGAGGGGGGCCCCGAGGAGCGAGCGGATCCCCCGCTCGCTCAGCACGGACGCGTGTAGCTCTACCTTCTTGGCGATGTCCTCGGCCACCATCGGCCCTCGGGCGAGCACGACCTGCCCGGAGAAGCCCCGGCCGATCGGGATGGGCGCCAGGTCGTCTCCGGCCTCCAGACCGCTGACCGCGCGCGGCACCAGCACCTGCCGCTCCTGGTCGACGAGGAAGACGGCCGCCGTGTCGACGCCGAGGACGTCTCGAACCCTGGTGAGGAGCTCGCGGAGCAGATCTTCCACACCGAGCGCCGCCAGGGCGACGTCCGTGATGCCTTGCAGGCGCCGGAGCTCGGCTGTGGCGGCTTCCGCCTCCGACCGGGCCCGCTCGGCTTGCAAGGCCACCGCCTCGGCCTCCCGCTGCCGGTGCTGAGCCTCCTGGTAGAGCTGGGCGTTGCGCAACGCCACGGCCGCCTGCGCGGCGAACATCTGCGCGAGGCTCTCGTCATCCGGGCTCAGTCGCAGGGGCTGCGCCGAGTGCAGGGCGAGGACGCCGAGCACGATCTGCCGCCATACGATGGGAAACCCGAAGACGCTGCGGAGCCCATGAGCCCGGTGCCACGCGGGGTGCGGAACGAGCTCGTTCTCGAAGACATCGGGGACGTGGATCGGCCGACGGTCGGCCGCGACCACGGCGATGAGGTTGCCGGTCAGGGGCAGCGCCTCGATCGGGTAGTCGCGGCGGTGGCGTTCGCTCGAACACGCCCGCAGCGTGGCGATGCCATTGTCGGCGTCGACGATCCAGAGGGTGACGACGGCGATCCCCATGATCTCGGCGGCCATGCGGCTGATGCCGTCCAGCACCTCGTCGATTTCCAGCGACGACGAGACCAGTCGGTTGACGTGCGCGAGAATGCGCAAGCGCTCCGCCCGGACCTCCTGGACGGCGTACAGCCGCGCGTTGTTGAAGGCGATCGCGGCCTGGTCGGCAAAGGCCTCGGCCAAGCGCACCTCGTCGGCCGTGAACCGCCGCCCGGCCCGGTCGCCGAGGAAGAGCGCACCGATCGTCTCGTCCTGCACCATGAGCGGCACCGCGAGGCCAGCCCGCGGCGCCGTCCGGAGCGCCTCCCGGAGCGGCTCGCCGAGGACCATGCGGGGATCGTTGATGAGGTCCTCGGTGACCGCGGTCCGACGCTCCCGCAGGGCGAGCCCGACCGTCCCCATCCCGGCCGGAAGCGGCAGACGCTCCGGCAGGCCGCGATCGCCCGACACCGCCAGCGGCACGCAGGCACCGGTGTCGGGGTCCAGCCGGTAGACGATGACGCACAGCGCGCCGATGAGCTCCCGCAGACTGCCGACGACGCGCTGGGCCACCTCTTCCACATTCAGCGTCTGCGACAGCAGGCGGCCCGTCGCCGTCAAGGCCTCGGCGATCCGGCGCCGCTGCTCGCTCTCGGTGTAGAGCCGGGCATTGTCGACGGCCAGGGAGGCTCGCCGGGCCAGGTCTTCGGCCAGCGCGAGGTCTTCCGGCCCGTAGCGCCGGCCCGCCTGCCCCGACACGAGCGACAGCGCCCCGAGGGTTCGCCCCCGCGCCATCAGGGGCACGATGATGAACGAGGTGTACGTCAGGGCGCGGGCGATCTGCCGGTGCTGAGGGTCCGGGGCAATGGCGGCGAGCATCGACTCGGTGATCTCCGGAGCCACCTGAGGGCGACCGGTCCGTAACACCGTGGTCACCGGATGCGGTCCCTTCGGGTCGGGTGGGAACCGTTCCTGGACGGTGGCGACGAGCGGCCACAGATCGGGCCTGGCGTGCGCCGCGGCAACGCGTCGGATCGTGCCATCGTCGGCGAGCATGTCGATCACGCACATGTCCGCCAGGGCCGGTACGGTGAGCCGCGCCAGGCGCTGCAAGGTCGCCTCATAGTCGAGGCTGCCTGCCAACAAGGTGGAGACTTCTCCCAGCAGGCCGACCTGTTCGGCAGCCTTGCGCTCGGCCGCGACGAGCCGGCTGTTGCGGATCGCAACCGCGGCGTGCTCGGCCAGCCTCCGCAACACCTCTTCGTCCCGTTCGCCGAACGGTCGCGGGGCCCGGTTCGCCACCTGAATGAGCGCCTCGACCCGGTCGCGGATGCGAACGGGGACCGTTACGGCATCGGCCTTGCGGACGGCCCGGCCGGTGGCCAGGACCTCCTCCACCAGCCTTCGGATGATGGTGCCCTCGCGCTCCTGGAAGCCCTGGAGCTCGGGGCCCACTCGATACCGGAAGGTGAAGCCGTCGGCGCCGGGCTCACGCAGCGCGATCCGGGCCACGTCGCTGCGGCAGAGGTCTCGGGCCGTTTCGGCCACTCGCTGCAGGACCGCGTCCGTGTCGAGCGAGGCGTTGATGGTTTCGGCCAGCTCACGGAGCAGGTCGGCCTCGCGGCTGGACAGCCGCTCGTACCCGTGACCACGGCTCATCTCCGGGACGGGCGACGACATGGTCTAAGTCTCTGAAGCGGCGCCCGCCCTTGCAACCGGAAAATCTTTGCTCAGGCCGCCTCCGGTTGACCGCGGGGCCGGCCCGAGCGACCATCACGTCGAAGCGGCAGGCATGGGCCGCTACTCACGTATGGGCCTGAGGCTCCGGCTGATCCTCGTGCTGGTCCTGCCCCTGGTGCTGGTGGTGGGGGTCTACGGACTCATGAGGGTCCGCTCGGAGCGCAGCGAGCTCTTACGCGAGAACGAGCGCAATGTGGCCCTCACCGCCAAGGCCATCCAGGTCGCGGTCGAGGCCGCGCTGCGCGACCGCCAGATCTCGGACATCCGCCGCCTCCTCTTCGAGATCGTCGAGGGGCAGGAGCAGATCGACCGCATCCGGATCTTCGATCAGGACCTGCAGCCTCTCCTCGTCTCCAATCCGCTGTCGATCGGCGAGGAGATCCCGATGGCCTCGTTGCGGCTGACCATCGAAGGCGGACAGCCCCACACCTACTACGAGAGGGGCGACGAGCAGCCCGTGCTCTATTACTTCATACCGCTTCGCGGGCGCGGAGGGGAGATCACCGGCACGCTAGAGTTGGTCCACCTGGCCTCGGGAGTCGAGCAGCGGATCCGCGCCGCGGTATGGGACGTCTGGCTGCGCCTGGGTGCGGTCCTCGTGCTGGTCGCGGTGATCACCGGCGCCATGCTGCAGCGGCAGGTGCTGCGGCCGCTCGCCAGACTCGTGGAGCGAATTCGCCGGCTCGGCCAGGGCGAACCCGGTCAGCCGCTGCCCGTCGAGCGGCGTGACGAGCTCGGTCGGGTAGCCGAGGCTTTCAACACGATGGCCGCACAGCTGGCCGAGGCCCGCCGCAAGCACCTGGCCGAGAGCGAGCGCGCCCTGGACCTGGAGCGCCAGCTTCGACACGCCGAGATCCTGTCCGTGGCCGGCCGGCTGGCCAGCGGCCTGGCCCACGAGGTGGGCACGCCCCTGAATATCATTTCGGGCCGGGCCGAATTCGTGCTCAAGACGTTGCCAGCGGACGACGGTCGCCGCGAAGACCTCGAGGTCATGATCGGCCAGATCGACCGCATCTCCGGGATCATCCGCGCCCTCCTGGACATGGTGAGACCGGCCAAGCCGGAGATCCAGGCCATCGGCCTGGCCACGGTCGTGGAGCGGCTCATGCCGCTGCTGCACCACACCGCCAGGCGCCATGGGGTCGTGCTGGCGGCCACGGTCGCCGAGGA
The DNA here is from genome assembly GCA_035709005.1 of Candidatus Methylomirabilota bacterium. NCBI lineage: Bacteria > Methylomirabilota (SeqCode) > Candidatus Methylomirabilota bacterium. The sequence goes on from DASTFB010000078.1 coordinate 10,303, forward strand.
TTTGCCGCTGGTGCTGGCCGACCCGAACCAGGTGCAGCAGGTACTCATCAACGTCGTCATGAACGCGCTGGCGGCGACGGCTTCGCCGGGCCATGTCCGGATCCTCGCGCGGCCTCGGATGGCCGTGGGGCGTACGGGTGTCGAGCTCGACGTCACCGACACCGGATCCGGGATTCCCCCCGACATCCTGCCCCGGGTCTTCGAGCCGTTCTTCACCACCAAGGCGCCCGGCCAGGGCACCGGCCTGGGGCTGACGATCTGCCGGGACATCGTCCGAGAGCACGGCGGAGAGATCCAGGTGCGGAGCGCCGTGAACGAGGGAACGACGGTCACCGTCTGGCTGCCGGCGGCCGACGAGACCCGGAGATGACCCCCAAGGTCCTGGTCGTCGACAACGACAAGGAAATGGTGACGATGCTCCGGCGTCATCTGGAGAGCGAGCGGCTGTCGGTCACCGCCGTCACGAGCGGGCAGGCCGCGCTCGCCGCGCTGGAGCAGGAGGAGTTCGAGGTGGTCCTCACCGACCTCAGAATGGACGAGGTCGATGGCCTGGCCGTGCTCCGGCGAGCTCAGGCGGGACAGCCGGCGTCCCGCGTCATCCTCATGACCGCCTTCGGCAGCCTCGAGAATGCGATCGAGGCGATGCGCCAGGGCGCGTACGACTACCTGACCAAGCCGTTCAAGCTGGCCGAAGTCAGCCTGGCGGTGCGCCGAGCCCTGGACGAGCGTCAGCTTCGGGAGGAGAACCGCCGGCTCCGCGCCGAGGTTGCTCAGCGCTACGGCTTCGACAACCTGCTCGGCCGCTCCCCGGCGATGCAGGCCGTGTTCGAGCAAATCCGGGCCGTGGCCCCGAGCGACGCGGCGGTCCTCTTGCTGGGAGACAGTGGAACCGGCAAGGAGCTGGTGGGGCGGGCCATTCACTGGAACAGCGGTCGCCGCGACGGTCCCTTCGTGCCGGTGAACTGTGCAGCCATCCCCGAGACGCTGTTGGAATCCGAGCTGTTCGGACACGAGAAGGGAGCCTTCACCGGAGCCGCCCGCAAACGGCGAGGGCTCTTCGTCGAGGCCGACGGCGGCACCCTGCTCCTCGACGAGATCGCCGACATGTCGCTGGCCCTGCAGGCCAAGCTGCTGCGCGCGCTCCAGGACAAGGCGATCCGGCCGGTCGGAGGCAGCGAAGAGATCCGGCTGGACGTCAGGATCATCAGCGCTACCAACCGGGACTTGCCGGCCCTCGTCCGGGACGGGACGTTCCGAGAGGACCTCTACTACCGTCTGGCCGTCATTCCGATCCGGCTTCCCGCCCTCCGTGAGCGCCGCGAGGACATTCCTCTGCTGGCCCGGCATTTCCTGGAGCGGGCGGCGGTCCCGCTCGGCAAGCGCCTGGACGGGTTCAGCGACGAGGCGATGGCGTGGCTGCTCGCGCATCGATGGCCCGGCAACGTCCGGGAGCTCGAGAACGTGGTGGAGCGGGCGGCCATCCTGGCCCGCGGGCCACTGGTGACCCTGGCCGACCTGGGCACCGAGTTCACGATGCCAGGCGGGCTGGAGGCATCCCTGCGCCCCACGCTCGCCGAGTTGGAGCACCAGTACATGATGCGGGTGCTGACCGAGACAGCGGGGGATAAGGCTGCCGCGGCGAAAATTCTCGGCGTCAGCGTTCGTACGCTGCAACGTAAGTTCAAGGAGAGCTGAGAGCCGACACGATGTCGCCATGGCGACATCGTGTCGCCGCGGAACCTCCCAACCCTGAGGGTCTGCACGATAACTATCCGTTATCACTGATCTCATGAGGGCCCGGCGTCTGGCACCTGACTTGCTCTGGGATAGGAGCACTTCACGCCGCCGTCGTGCTTGCCCTCATCACCTCCTGGGCCACACCGGGGCGCGGCGGCGGCGTGAATGTCCTCAAGAGGCTTCCGGCCTCGAGGCCGTACGCAGGCCGTACCGGGTCAGCGCCAGGTCCACGATTTCCAGAATGGTTTGCGGGTAGGTTCGCCCCGAGGCTCGCGCACCCTTCATGAACTCCCCCCGGGAATACAGGTGCGCATTGGGGTTCGCTTCGATGAGATAGGCCTTGTAGCCGGCCGCCAGACGGAAGTCGAAGCGGGCATAGTCACGCAGGTGCAGCGCGTGAAACGCGGTGAGGGCCGCCTGCTGCAGGCTCTCGACCACGCCGTCCGGTAGATCGTCGGCGACCCGGTACCTGCTGCCGCGGTACGCTCGCGTCCCTTGCTGCCACTTCACCTCGGTACCGGCGATGCGCGGCGTGCCCTTGGGCAGGTGCGACAGGTCCAGCTCGACTGGCGGGAAGGCTTGGGGCTGGGAGTTGCCGAGGACACCCACGTAGAGCTCGCGCCCTTCGATGTATTCCTCCACCAGCACGGGCTGATTGAACTCGGCGTGTAGATCGTCGATGCGCTCCATGAGGTTTTTGATGTTGTCGACCAGCGCGCTGAAGCCGATGCCGATGGATCCGTCCTCTCGGACCGGCTTGACGATCACCGGGAAGTCGAGGTCATGGGCCCAGCCCACCCGGCCCCGGAAGACCGTGGCGAACTTGGGAGTGGTGATGCCGTGGAAGTTGAGGACCTTCTTGGTCAGGGCCTTGTCCATCCCCAGGTGGAGCCCGCGCGGGCCCGACCCCGTGTAGCGCAGGCCTAGCAGCTCGTAGTACGACGCCACGTGGGGCTCCTTGGTGTCGTCCTCGCCGTAGCTCTCCACGAGATTGAACAGCAGATCGGCCCGGACCGTGGCCAGGCGAGTGAGACACCGACGACTGCCGTCCACCGCGACGAAGAAGACCTCGTGGCGGGCCCGCCGCAGCACCTCGGCAATTTCCATGACGTCGGTCTTCTGCGGTGCCCGGCGCCGTTCCGGCGTGGGGGGCTCCGCGGCGCCGCGGGCAATGCCGATCCGCAGCCTAGCCACCCGCCGGGACTCCGGGCCGGACCCCCCGGGAGCGCAGGGACCGCGGCCGGGCGCGCGGGGTGAATCCGCCACGCGTCAGATAGTTCATGGTGAGGGTGGTCGCATACGTGGTGAGCTCCACCAACGTCGTCGCCTCGTGGCGCGTGTCGACGGACAGCTGCAGGCGCTCGGCCGTCTCGGCGATACTGTCGACCAGAGCCCGGATCACGGAGCGTCGGACCCCGGTCCAGTACTCGATCTTGTTGACGAGATCGGCATGGCGCTCGCGCACGAACTCGGCCGCCGGGCGCAGGCCCCGACGGCGGCCCCCTTTGCGCACGAAGAAGTCGGGAAGGTCATTCTCGAGCGCGACGTCCACCAGCGGCCGTTCCGCCTGGGTCGCGCGGAAGAAATCCTCCACCGTCATGTCCATCTCCTCCACGGTGATGTCCGTGGAGGCCAGGCGAACGGGCGGCTCGGTATCGGCGAGGGCCCGCGCGACCCGGTCCACGTATCGGAGCTTGCGCATGGCCGGCCAGCCCCGGTAGCGCTCGCGCCAGCGCGACCGCGGCGTCAGCCAAACGGCAAACGTCTCGGCGAAGTCCTCGTCGGGATGTTTCTGGGCGTACCAGCCCTCCAGATGGCGCACGAAGTTGCGGTGAAAGGGCACCGGGCGGTACCGCTCGCGATAGGGCCGCGTGAACGGGCCGAACAGCTCACGCCACTGTGGAGTCTCGTAGAGCCGATAGGCGTAGTTGAAGGCGTGGCCCGCCTCGTGCCGGAGGTACATCAGGATCTCGCGCTCGTCCTCCAGATCGTCGATCTCCTTCTCCAGCCGGGCCAGCTTGGGATCGGCCAGATAGAACGGGATGCCGATGATCGGCTCGCCGTCAGGACAGCCCCACTCGTCGGTGAGGTAGGCGTGCGGGCGAAAGCGGCGAAGCCCTTTGCGCTCGAGCTCGGCGTGAAGCATCTTGACGTAGCGCTCCACCGGCGAGCCTTCGAGCTTGAGCCCCAGCTGGTTGATCCGCTGGGGAAGCAGCGCGCGGGCGTCGGGTGGGGCCGCTTCAAACGTACGCATGGGGCCACTTGCACCCATGCTAAACCGGGACGTCGTCCCTCAGGAAGCGCGGCGGCGCGGGGGCCCTCCCCCGCGCTGCCTGCCGGGGTCAGCGGTGCCAGCGATGCGGCAGGCGCGCGGCGCCCGGCAACGGCGCTCCAGCGGCCCGCCGTCGATGATGCGCCCGAGCGTCGCCACGAACGGGACCTCGCCCTCTATTCAATAGCGCGAGGTCGGCGGCCAGCTCTCCAGGACCACCAGGGGGCAGTAGCGCTGCAGGACGCCGAGCGCGCCCTGCAGCACCGCCAGCTCACTGCCTTCGGTGTCGATCTTCACGAGGTCGGGTCCCTCGCCGGCCTCCTCGACCATCTCGTCGAGCGTCACCTACCAGCGCCTTCGACCCCGCTTTCACGCGGGGCTCTCTGTGGGGTCATAGCGGGTAGAGGAGGCTGGGATGACGCTGCTCGAGCTACGACTCCTGTTCGTCGTGGGGTTGCTCGTCACCGCGGCGCTGGCCTACCTGACGGCGATGAGCGCGGAGGCCGTCATGCGCGGGGTGGCTCGCCTGGGCGAGCGCTTGCACGCCCCCTACCGACCGGACATGAAGCAGCGTAGTGTGCACGGTCCGCAGGCCGCGGGGAGGGTCCGATGCTGACCGCGGTCGGAGCCGGGCTGGGGATCGTCGTCGCGCTGACCCTGCCTCTGCTGGCCATCTTCGGTCTACTGGCGATCGCCGATTGGCGGCATCGGCGGCGGATGAGTGTGATTGCCCGGCAGGTGGCCGTGACCGAGGCCATCCACCGTGAGTTCGGCGCCGTAGTGGCCCCCGTGGTCAGCAAGCGGCCCGGCGGGCCGTGGACCGTTCTCATGGCCCTGCCTCCCGAGCGCTGGGAGATGGCGGGTCCCCTGGCCACGATCGCCCACGACGTGGTCGCCGGCGATAACGGGCGTGAGGGCCGTATCCGCGTCGTGCTGACGGGACCGGACCGAAGCTCCCTGGCGCAATTGCGCTAGGCCGCCCGGGGGCAAAAAGGTTGGGTCGCGGTCCTCCCTCCCCTGATGATGGTCGGGACGGAAGGGGGGCCCCTGCTGAAGGCGCGCGCGGTGTTCATCATCTGTGGCGGCCTCGCGCTGGCTACCGCCGGCCCAGCGCACGCCGAGCTCTATCTGGCCGTCTTCGGCGGCACCGCCTTCACCGAGAGCAAGACCACCGAGACCCGACTCGATCTCACCAGCGGGATGGGCACGGTCACCCTCCTCGACGGCACGTTTAGCGAAGTCGACTTCCACGACTCCCTTCTGGTCGGCGCCAAACTCGGCTACTTCTTCACCCGTCCGCTCCTCGGCGGCCAGCTGGGCTCGGAGCTCGAGCTCTCGTACACCGAGCCGCACGCCTCGCGGCAAACCGTCACGTTCAGCGGCACCATGTTCGGGGCTTCCACGACGACGGAGATGAGCATCCAGAGCGCGAGTTTCGACGTGTTCGGCGTGGCCGTGAACCTGCTCTACCGCCTGCCCCTCTTCACCAGCGCCGGCTACCCCTACGGCCGCCTGCAGCCCTACATCGGCGCGGGCGCCGGGGCTTTCATCGCCACGATGTCCACACGGACGTCGCCCTTCGACGCCAATACCCGGCTCGATGACACCGACGTGCAGCCGGGCGTGCAGGCGCTGGGCGGTTTGAAGTTCTTCGTCTTCCGAAAAGTCGCCGTCTTCGCCGAGTATCGGTTCACGCAGACCGACGACTTCGAGTTCAACTTCCGGGCCCATGGCACGGTGGGAGGATCACCCGCGACCGAGACGGCCCGCGACCGCTCCGACCTGACGCAGCACCACGCCGCCTTCGGGCTCGCCATCCACTGGTGAGCCGGGCCCGCCTCATCAGGCCGGCGTAGACCGGTCAGCCCCGTAAACCGCCCCTCGTCGCGGCCTCATCCGCTATGATGCCCTCCGCATGTGCGGCATCGCGGGGATCCTGCTGCGGCGTGGCCGCGCCGATGAGGTCGTCGTGCGGCGCATGGCCGCCGCGTTGGCCCACCGGGGTCCCGACGACCTGGGCCTGCACCTGGCCGGACCGCTCGCCCTGGCCCAAACACGGCTGGCGATCATCGACCTCGAGGGTGGCCATCAGCCCATGGTCGACGGCGACCTGTCTCTCGCCGCCAATGGGGAGATCTACAACTTCGTCGAGCTGCGCCGTGATCTGGAAGCTCGCGGGCGGCGCTTCGCCACCGCGTCCGACAGCGAAACCATTCTCCATCTCTATGCCCTCGATGGCGTCGATGGCGTGGCCGCGCTCAACGGCATGTTCGCCTTCGCGCTCTACGACGCGCGCCGCGCCGAGCTGGTGCTTGCCCGCGACCGGGCAGGTATCAAGCCGCTCTATTACGCGAGGCTCGGGGATCGGCTGCTGTTCGCCTCGGAGCTCAAGGCGCTCCTGGCCGTCTGGCCCGGCGCCCCCGAGATCGCCGCGGAGTCCCTCGTGCAGTCGCTGCAGAATCGGTTCAACAGCGGTGAGATGAGCCTCGTGCGCGGTATCCGCCGTCTGCCCCCGGCCACGGTACTGGTCGTGGATGGCGACCTGAACGCGCGCGAGCATCGCTACTGGTCAGCCCTCACCACGCGTCCGCGGGTGGTGGATTTCGAGCAAGCCGCCGAGGAATTCGAGCCGCTGTTCCGACAGGTGATGGTGGAGCACCTGCGCGCAGACGTGCCCTATGGATTATTCCTGTCCGGCGGCGTCGATTCCGGCGTCCTCCTGGCGATGATCAGCGAGCTGACCGGGCGGCGGCTGCGAACGTTTTCCGTGAGCTACGGCGATCGAGGAACCGCCGACGAGGGACCCGACGCCGCGGCCATCGCGCGGCGTTTCGGCGCCGAGCACACCGAGATCACCCTCGACGGGGATGCCGTCTTCCGCCGGCTGCCCCATACCGTCTGGGCCACGGACGAGCTGCTGGGCGACTACGCGTGCCTGCCGACATCGTTCCTGGCCGAGCGGGCGGGTCAGGCTTTGAAGGTCGCGTTGACCGGGGAGGGCGGGGATGAAGTCTTTGCCGGCTACAGCCGCTACCGCCGCACTCTGCTCCAGCGATGGCTGCGAAACCTGGTGGCGCCGGGGTCAGGCGGCTTTCGGACGCGGGGCGGCTGGCACCGGGTATGGGTCCGCCGCGCGTTCGGCGCCGAGCTGAAGGCCGCGGCCGCCGCCTGGCGCACGCCCTTCATCGCGGCCTGGCAGGCGACGCCCCGGACCTGGAGCCACACCACCCGCTGCCAGTACACGGACGTGGCCACGTTCCTGGCCGACGACCTGCTCGTGAAGGCCGATCGCGTGCTCATGGGGTTCGGCCTCGAAGGGCGGGTCCCCTACCTCGATCACCGGGTCATCGAATTCGCCTTCGCGCTGCCCGATGCCCTCAAAGTGAGCGGCCGGCAGGGCAAGCTGTTCCTCAAGCGCTGGGCCGGCCGCCGCCTGCCCGCCGACCACCTGTGGCGCCGCAAGCGGGGGTTCTACGTGCCGATCGGGCGATGGTTGCGCGGGAAGTTCCTCGACGGGCTGGCCGAACGCCTGCCCGCACACCCGGCCATCCGGCAGTGGTTCCGCCCCGACGGCATCGCGGCGCTCGTGAAGGCGCAGCAGACCCGCGGCACCGCGACCCGTGAGATCTGGGGGCTGATGCAGCTCGCCATCTGGCATCGCATCTTCGTGGAAGGCCACGTGCCCGGGCGTGACGAGGATCCGCTGGAGTGGATCGCGTGATCATGGCTCTTGCCGGCCGCGATACCCGTGTGCGACTCGGACAAAGTACCGCCGCCCTTCAGCGCCGTTTTGGCCCACGGGCAGCTCGCGAATCGGCCCGAGGCTGGCGACGTAACGGCCGAGGTGCGGCGCCTCGAGCGCCTGGCGGTCCTTGCCCACCAGGATCAAGGATCTTCCCACGTGGTGGCCGGGCGGAAACCAGAAGTCGTACATAAGACCCTGGCGTCCGAAAAGGTTATCGCTCGTCGTCTTGTCGGCGCCGCTGCCGTGGCGGGCGTAGAAGGCCAGCTCGCTGGCGAGGTTGTACTTGTCCATGCCGACGATGAGAGGCTGCTGCCCCGTCCGCGTGCGCACGCGCCCTTCGACCTCCTCGACCTCATGGCTGAGCGCGCGCCAGCTCTTGCCGAGGGGGCCGAGCGGCCGCGGCGCGCCGGGCCATCCCAGCACGTCGTAGTGGAACAGCGCGCCATAGAAGAGCATGAGCGCAATCACGGTCGGCTTCCAGAAGCGCTGCAGGGGGCCGCCACGCCAGCCGTCGGCGGCCCCGACGGAGGGGAAGACGCTCGCCGCCATGAACGGTAACGCCGCCAGCCACACGGGGCCCGTCCAGTTGAACTTCGTCTCGTTCCTGAAACTGGAGAGGACGAAGACCGACAAAGGGACGAGCGTGAAGACGAGTCCATACCGCCGCTTGGCGGATGACCGCGCCACTCCCCAGAGGAAGCCGGCGACGCCCAGCGGCGTAATCAACAACAGCACGTGGCTGAGGAGCGTCGCCACCTCGAAACGTGGGGCGTGGCTCCAGCGTTGCGACCCCTGAAAAACGAAGGACACCCAGCCATGCTGCGCGTTCCACAGCAACATGGGTGACGCCAGGGCGAGCGTGACGAGGCTCGCCGCATATGGCCGGGGAGACCGCAGCCAGCGGCGTGAGGACGGGCTCAGGAGCAGGTACACCAGGGCGGCCAGCGGGACGAGGAGGATCGTGTACTTCGCGAGCAGCCCGAGCCCGACGCAGATACCTGCGCCGAGCCAGGCCCGGGGTCTCCCGCCCAGCAGCGCCCCCTCCAGATAGTAGAGAGCTCCGGCCCAGGACGCCACCAGGGGGGCGTCGGGCGTCATGAAAAAGCCGGTGCCGAACAGAAAGGGCAGGACCGCGAAGAGCAAGGCCGCCGCATACGCGTACGGGCGTCCCAGGAGATTCGCGGCCAACCGTACGCTGAAGTAAAGCGCCACGAGTGACGCGGCCAGGGCCCCCGCACGCACGCCCCATTCGGATTGACCGAAGACCGCCGTCCCGAGCCAGACGAGCCAGGCCACCATGGGCGGATGGTCCAGATAGCCCAGGTCGAGATGCCGCGAGTAGTTCCAGTAGTACGCTTCCTCGGGGAGTAGCTCCACCACGCCGGCGTACACGCAGCGCAGACCGAGCAGATAGGCCGAGACGCCGAGCGCCGCCAGCCGCCAGGACACCGTCAGTTCTTTGGGACGATCGGAGGCCCGGAACGCGAAGAACACCCCCCCGATGTAGCTCGTCATCGCGGCCACCAGGGCCGCAGGGACGATCGCTGCCGGTGCGGGCAGACCCAACGAGCGGTGCGCGAGGGCGAGCACGCCGCCTCGCAGGAGCACGGCGAGGAGCGCCACGGCGATGAACGCCCCGTACCGCGTGAGCGCGACCGAGCCCCGGGCACAGTGCCGGCCCGGAAAGCCCGCCCACGCGCCGAGCAGGCAGGTCGCGCTGATAGCCGCGGCAAAGCTCGTCAGGTGGGCGAGGGCGAGGGGCGCCCCTTCCGCCAGCAGGGCATGGAAGATCGCGATGTCCAGGAGGAATCCCAGTCCGGCCGCGAGGGCAAACCCCGACGCCTCGCGGCCTGAGGGGCCTGCCCCCACCAGGTCGACGAGCTGCGCCAGGTAGGACAGCACGACGCGGGCGTCCAGCTTGGAGGCGCCATGGGCCCGGGTCCGGAAGGTGATGGGAATATCCTCGACCCTCTGCCCGGGCTGAGACCGGGCGAGAATCTCCAGCCCGATCTTGAACCCGCCGGGCGCCTTCCTGGCTTCGAGCAGGGTCTGTTTGCGCACGGCGAAGAACCCCGAGCAGGGGTCCCGCACATCGACCAGGAGCCTGGCCAGTGTGGCCGCGGTCCTGGAGATCAGCCGCCGGCTAAACGGCCAGCCCGGAGTCGCGCCCCCCGGGATATACCGGCTCCCGATGGCCATGTCACACGCGCCGTCGAGCACTGGCCTGGCCAGCGCCGCGACTGCGGATGCCGGATGGCTGAGGTCGGCATCCATGACGACGATGACCTCGCCCGACGCGAATCGCGCCCCGGCCAGAACCGCCCCCGCGAGGCCTCGTTCGGCGTCTCGGGCCAGCAGGCGCACCCTGGCGTCCCTGGACTCCCACCCGCGGACGCGCTCGCGCGTTCCATCCGTGGACGTGTCGTCGACGACGAGCACTTCGACATCGAGCGAAGCTCGGTCGCCCTCCTCGAGCACCCGCGCCACGACCTCATCGATGTTGTGCACCTCATCGCGGGTAGGCAGGATGACGGTGACTCTGCCGTGGGCGGGAAGCCTCTTCGCCATCGAGGGGGATCGGCTCAGCGAGTCGTCAGCAGACGACGATAGAGCACCTCCATCCGGTCGACCTTCGTCCGAGTCGAGAACTGTCTGACGACCAGTTCTCGGCCGGCCCGACCGAGTGCCCTCGCGTAGGTCGGATCGTCGATGACATACCCGATCGCCGCGGCGAGGCCGGCGACGTCGCGGGGACGCACGAGCAAGCCGGTCTGGCCGTGGCGGACCAGCTCGGGGTTGCCCTCGATGTCGGTGGCCACCACCGGGGTTTCCACCGCCAACGCCTCTCGCAGCGTACCGCTCAGACCCAGGCCGGTGTGCGACGCATCGACGCAGCACGTGCTGGCGCGCAGGATCTCCGGAATGTCTTCCCGATAGCCGAGGATCCGGACGGCGTGCTCGATGCCCTGCACCCGGGCTCGCTCGAGAAGTGGCGCCGGGTTCCGAGCGCCGACGACGAGGAGCCGCGCGTGAGGCATACGGCGGATGACGGTCGACATGGCGTCCATCACGTCGTCGTTGCCCTTCGTGCTGCGCACGCCGATCTGCGTGATCAGCGGGTCGTCCGGGCCAAGGCCCAGCTCCTTTCGTGCCGCGCTGCCGTCGACGCGGGCATGGAACCGCTCGGTATCAGTCCCCGAATAGATGACCTCGATCTTGGCGGGCGGCACACCGCCGGCCACGAGCCACCGCTTGACCGACTCGCAGACGGCGACGATGGCGGTGACTCGACGGGTGGCATAGCCCATGGCCTGGAGGCGCCCGACCGGGAAGCTGACGCCGCGGTTGGCGACGAGAACGGGAAGCGGGGCGAGCAGCCCGGCCAGGAGGGCCAGCCGGCAGGCAGCCCCTTTGTGGGCGTGCACGATCTGAATGCCGTGGGCCCTCATGATGCCGATCAGGGCGCGAACCGACCTGAGATCCAGGGCCGAGGTCAGAGACAGCGGATAATAGGCAAGCCCGCACTCGGCGGTCTTTTGCGCCCAGATTTCGCTGGGCCGGGTCGCCACGACGACGTGGTGCCCCCGGCCGGCCAGCCCGGTGGCCAGCTCCATCGCCTGAACAGCCGCCCCGGTGAAGTAGTCGCCTTTCGGGTAAAGATGAAGCACATGCAGAGGGGTGAGCGCCGCCACCCGCTCAGTGTAGGGAGGCGGAGCTTACCGGAACCTGTCCCGAGCCTTACATCCGTGAAAGCTCGGCTGGCCTGGCCGCCACCCTCTCGGCGGTGAGAGCCGCGGGAAAAACCACGGTGAACTCGGTCCCCGCACCGGGTGTGCTGGCGACCTCGGTACGGCCGCCGTGGGCCTGCACGACGGCGCGGACCAGGCTGAGCCCCAACCCGAGGCCGGGCTGGGACTGGCTGCCGTGGCCCCGGTAGAGACGGTCCCAGATCCGCGACAGCTCGTGAGCGGCGATGCCGATCCCCGTGTCTCGGATGCGAAGCAGGGCACACCCGTTTTCCTCCACGGCGCTGATGTCGATCCGTCCCCCGGGAGCGGTGTACTTGATCGCGTTGTCGAGCAGGTTCGCCACGACCTGGCGAAGCCGACCACGATCGGCCATCACGCGAGGGGCGCCCGTGCCGGATGTGGACAGGGCCAGCGCTTTGTCCTGCGCGACGAGGTGATAGAGGTCCACGACTTCGGCGATCAACGCCGACAGGTCCACGGACTCCAGCCGCAGCTTCACGGCGCCGGCTTCGGCCTCGGAGATATCCATCAATGCGTTGAGCATGGACAGCAGTTGATCCAGCTCTTCCAGACATTCGCCCACCGCTTGACGTAGGACCTCGGGCTCGTTGCCCGCCTGCAGGGCGAGCTCGGATGCGCCGCGGATCCGCATGATGGGCGTCCGGAGCTCGTGGGCGACGTTGTCGAGGGCCCCCCGCATCCCGTCCATGAGCGCGGTGATGCGTTCCAGCATCTCGTTGAACAGGAGGACCAGCTCGTCCAGCTCGTCGCCGTTCCACCGTGCCGGCACTCGGGTGCCCATTTTGCCCTCGGCGACGGCTCGCACGGCCAGCACGATCTGGCGAATCGGGCGGAGAGCCGATGACGCCAGGAGGGTTCCGCCCACGAGACCCAGGGCCAGTACGGGAACGAGGACAAGGAACGCCACCCGCCGAAACCGCTGCAGCACTTCGGCGCGATCGCCGGTGCTGCCGGCGACCTCGAGGCGACCGCCGTCGGGCAGCGGCACCGACGTCAACTCGAGATCGGATCCCGTGGCCCCCGGTCTGCTCAGGACCCGCCACTCCCCGGCTGGCCCGATGGGGGCGTTTTCGAAATACCTGGCGTCCAGGGTCGTAAGTTGGGCCGGCTTCCAGATGAACCGGGTCGTCCCGTCGGCGTCGAGGAGGCGGACCGCGAACGGTTCGCCGGTGCCCGACGCCTCCTGCCCGACCAGGAGATCCCTGACGGCGGTGACGCCGCCGCTGCGATAGAGGGCCAGGAGCTCCCCGAGCTCCCACTGGATCTGCTGACGATCCTCGCGCTCGAGCGCCGAGGACAGCAACACGTAGGCCAGGCCCAGCACCACCAGCACGCTGGCCACGAGATACGCCGAGGCGTAGACGGTCAGCTTGACGCCGATCGTCGGCCGCAGGCGGTTACGGAACGCGGAGAACGTAGCCGACTCCTCGGATCGTGTGTATCAGCTTGTCGGGGCGGTCACCGTCGACCTTGGTCCTGACCCGCGACACCAGAACTTCCACCACGTTCGTCTGCGGGTCGAAGTCGTAACCCCACACGTGTTGTAGGATCATCGTCTTGGACACGGGACGCCCGGCGTTGCGCATGAGGTACTCCAGGAGGGAGAACTCGCGAGGTTGCAGCTCGATGGGCCGGTCGTCACGGGTGACGTTGCGCGTGATGAGGTCCAGGCTGAGGCCGCCGGCCGTCAGCCGCGTCGGCTCCACCGCCCGCGTGCTGCGCCGGAGCAGGGCCTGGAGTCTGGCCAACAGCTCGGAGAATGCGAACGGCTTGGTCAGGTAATCGTCGCCGCCCGCCTGCAGACCGCGGACCCGATCGTCCACGGTCCTCCGGGCGCTCAGGATGAGGACGGGAGTGGTCACGCGGCGCTTGCGCAGCTGCTCGATCAGCGACAGACCGTCGAGGCCGGGCAGCATCACATCGACCACGGCCACGTCGTACGGCTCGGCCACCGCGAGCTCGAACCCGTCTTCACCGGTACGGGCCTGATCGACGGCCCACCCCGCCTCCTTCAGGCCTTTGGCGAGAAACGACGCGATCTTTCCATCATCCTCGACGATCAGTGCCCGCAACGCGTCCTCGACGATCCCATCGTAGACGAACATCGCCGCCTTGGCCAGCGGCGCGGTCTGATTGCAGGACCCTCGACGGTGTGCTATCCCTCGGGCGCGCCCATGGACCAGTCCACGCTCTGCTTCTCCGGTCTTGCCGAGCTCGCCGCCCGCATCCGCGCGCGCGAGCTCTCCCCCGTCGAGGTGGTGGACGCGCACCTGGCCCGCATCGAGGCGCTGAACCCGACGTTGCTGGCCTTTCTCGAGGTGACCGCCGACCGGGCGCGCCAGCAGGCCAAAGCCGCCGAGGCCGAGATCGCGGCCGGCCGCTACCGCGGTCCCCTGCACGGGATCCCCTGGGGCGCCAAGGACATCTTCGACACGGCGGGGATTCGGACGACCCACGGCTCCTCCTTCTTCCGGGACAACGTCCCGCCGGAGGACGCCGAGGCGGTGGCGCGGCTGACCCGGGCCGGCGCGGTGCTGCTCGGCAAGTGCCACACCCACGAGTTCGCCGCGGCGGCCACGACGGTGAACCCTCACTACGGGACGACCCGCAACCCCTGGGATCCGGAGCGAATCGCCGGAGGCTCCAGCGGGGGCTCGGCGGCGGCGGTGGCGGCGGGCCTCTGCCCTGTGGCGCTGGGGTCGGACACCGGCGGCTCCATCCGGGTGCCGGCCGCCTTCTGCGGCGTCGTCGGCTTCAAGCCCACTCACGGCCGGATCAGCCTGCGTGGCGTGTGTCCCAACGTGCTGAGCTTCGACCACGTCGGCCCGCTGACCCGCACTGCTCGGGACGCCGCGCTCGTGCTACAAGCGATCGCCGGCTACGACGCGCGCGACGCCATGTCCCGGGATGTCCCGGTGCCCGACTTCTCCGCGAAGCTGGGAGCGAGTCTCCGCGGCATGCGCCTGGCGCTGTGCCCCGACTTCTATGCCCACGCGGAGGTCGACCAGGAGATCGCCACCGCGTTCGCCCGGGCGGTAAGCACGCTTCAGGATCTGGGCGCGACGGTGCAGACGGTCGCCTTTCCGCACTATGCGCGCATCGAACGGACGGCGACGGCAATACTCGGCGCCGAGTTCGCCGAGTTCCATCGCCCGTTCTACGAAAAAAATCCCGACGGCTACGGTGCCGACGTGCGGGCTCGCCTGGAACGGGCCCTCGAAGTCAAGCTCGACGATTTCGTCCGGGCCGGGCGAGAGCGCGAGCTGCTCCGCCGCGAAGTCACCGAGGCGTTCCGAGAGGTCGATGCCCTCGTCTCGCCCAGCACGCCCGCCGTCGCGGCGCCCATCGCCACCCTGATGGCCCGGCTCAACGGCAAGGACGTGTCCTGCCTCTGGTTGCACCGGCCGTTCCTGACGCCCCACAATCTGACCGGTTACCCGGCCATCGCCATGCCGATGGGCTTCGCCGCCGATGGCCTGCCCCTCTCCATACAGATCGTCGGGAAGCCATGGGGCGAGGCCGAGCTGCTGGCCATCGCCCACGCGTACGAGACCGCCACGCCCGAGCGGCGCGGGCGGCGGCCCCCCGGACCCTGATTCCCGCCGTGGCGATCCGCCGAGCCCGACTGCAGTTCACGCACCTGGGCGCGGCAGGCTGGAGCATCAGCGACGGCCGGACAGTCGTGCTCGTCGACCCGTACCTCTCGCGGGTCCGGTTCAGCGGCCGCGCCTACGGGGCCCCCGTCGCGGCAACCGTCCCGGGCGACCGGCGCCGCCTGCTCACCATGGACGATGTTCCCGAGCCCGACACGGCCACGATCGACGCCCGGATTTCCCGCGCCGATTTCATCCTCCTGTCCCATTCGCACTTCAACCACTGCATGGACATGCCGCACATCGCCCGCAAGACCGGGGCCACGGTCATCGGCACCGAAAGCTCCGCGAACATCGCCCGGGCCGGCGGCGTGCCGGAAGCCCAGATCCTGACCGTGCGGGGAGGCGAAGACTACGAGTTCGGGCGGCTGTCGATCAAGGTCATTCCCAGCCTGCACTCTGCGCTCAGCGCCAAGCACTACTTCAGCTCGGGCGTCGTTCCGCGCGACGTCCGGACGCCGCTCCGCCTCCGGGATTTCGTCGAGGGCGGCACCCTGGCCTACTACCTGCGGCTGGGCGCTCACGAAGTGCTAGTGTTCGGCTCGATGAACTACATCGAGCGCGAGGTCGCCGGGCTCCGGCCCGGAATCGTGCTCGTCGCCGCGGCGCAGCCCCGCCTGGAGATCCACGACTACACCGGCCGCCTCCTGCGCGCCCTGAGCCGCCCCCGGGTCGTCATCGCGACCCACTGGGACGACCAGGGACTCCCTTTCGGGGCGCCCCAGGACGAGGCCTGGGCGCGCGCGCAATCGTTCGTGGCCGAGGTCAAGGCCGTGGCCCCGCGCAGCCGGGTCGTGATCCCCCGGCACTTCGAGACGGTCGAGGTCGAGCCCCCCGGCCGGGTCAGACCGTCCCGATGAACCGGGCGTAGGCATCGAGCATCGGCAGGATCTTCTCGCGCCCCTCCGAAGGAAGCCCGAAGATCGCCCGGCTGACCCCCGCCGCCCGCAAGCCGGCCAGCGCCGCGGCGTCCGGCCTGGCGAAGAAGATGCTCACGGGTACGGATGCCGGATCCCGGCCGGCAGCCCGGGCCTGCTGATGGAGCTCGGGAATGCGCTCGGCCGGATTCCGGCCAGGGCGGGAGATGGGCATCCAGCCGTCCGCGAACTCGATCACCCGATCCAGCGTCCTCGCCCCGTCGCCGCCCATCAGGATCGGAGGATGGGGCTTCTGTAGCGGCTTGGGATGCGACCAGATCTTGTCGAAGCGGACGAACTCGCCGTGGTATTCCGCCTCCTCCTTCGTCCAGATCTCCTTCATCGCCAGCACGCGCTCACGGAGGACACGCCAGCGCTTCTTGAAGGCGGTCCCGTGATTCTCCATCTCCTCGGCATTCCACCCGCCCCCGATCCCGAAGAGGAACCGCCCTCCCGAGAGGCGATCCAGACTGGCCACCTCCTTGGCGGTGGTGATGGCATCCCGCTCGACGATCAGGCAGATCCCGGTGCCCAGGCGAAGCCGCCTGGTCGCCATCGCCGCAGCGGTGAGCGCCACGAAGGGATCGTAGCTGTGCCAGTACTCTCTGGGCAGGTTGGGCCCACCCGGCCACGGGCTCCGGCGGCTGGCCGGGATGTGCGTGTGCTCGGGCACCCACAACGATTCGAACCCGCGCTCTTCGAGCGCCCGGCCGAGCTCGTCGGGCCGGATCGCGTAGTCCGTGGGGAACATCACCGCGCCGAAATCCATGGGCACCTCCTCGAGCTTGCTCCGGTGGTCGGTCACTTGCGCCCGCCGCCGAGGCCGGCAGCGCGGAGGCGAGGAAAGACGACGTCGCGAAACGCAGCGAGCTCCCGCACGGGCAGGGCGAAGGTCTCGAGCGGCATGAGGTACAGGTCGCGGATGCCGAGCTTCGTCATCGCGATGACCCGCTCCGCACAGTCCTCGGGCCTGCCGATGAGACCCAGGGCGTCGCAGAGCTGGGCCACCACCTCGTCGGGGACGAACGCGGTCGCGGCGATTGCGGCCTCCCAGTCGTGGGCGTGCGAGAGGTCCGGATAGATCGTGCGGACGGCGTCGGGAATCTCGAGCTTGGGCAGCCGCAACGCCGCCGGCTCCAGCCAGTAGCCGCCCCAGCGCAGGATCCCCCAGTGAACTGCGGTCGGCCGGGCCAGGCGACGAGCCTCCTCGGTGGTCCTAGCCGTGGCGGTGCGCAAGGCCCAGATGAGCTCGAGGTCCTCGATGCGACGCCCCGCGCGGCGGGCCCCCCGCTGCAGGTGCTCGAGCGCTCGCTCCACGATGCCCCGGTTGCACCCGACCAGCAGGAGAACGCCATCGGCGATCTCGGCCGCCACCTCGATGGCCTTGGGACCCGACGCGGCCATCAGCAGCGGGATGCTGGCCCCGGCGGCATAGCCCAGCCTGCCCGGAGTGCCGTCGAAGTCCACGGTTTCCCCGGCCAGCAGCGCGCGTACCGTCCGGAAACACGCCCGCATCTCGTCGAGGCTAGCCGGTCGCCGCCCGATGGTGCTGGCGGACGTGTAGCCGGTGCCGAGCACGAGCTTTACCCGGCCGGGCGCCAGCTCCTCGACGGTCCGGATGGCGCCGGCCAGCACCGAGGCGTGACGCGTGAACGGATTGGTGACGGCGGGAAACAGGGTCAGCCGCGACGTACGGGCGGCCGCCTGCCCGAGGATCACGAAGGTGTCGCGGGACAGGAGCTGGCTGTCCAGGATACCCGCACCGTCGAACCCTGCGGCCTCGATGTCCTCAATGAGGCCCATCAGGCGGGGAACCGGCGCTGTGCCGGGAACCCGCAGATGAACACGCACAGCCTCGCTCATCGTTCGCTACCCTCCTCAATCGGCCTAGAGGCTCACCGCCCCCGGGTGTGTGGCCGGCCGCTATAGTGGCGCAGGCCTCATCCACGCGCAATTTGCCTCGCCGGGCGCGTCGGGCTCCTCGCGGGCCGCCGATGCCTGGCTGGCATCGCGCTCATTCCTGTCCGGCACGCGCCGCCGGATCGCGCCCGCGAAATGCGCGTTCGCACGCCGATTTCAACGACACACGCTCTGGCACGGTTGCTGCTCGTGCGCGTCGTGACTCTAACGGCACGCACAAGCGGAGGGGAACTCAATGAAGCTTCAGCTGCGGATCGTGATGTTATCGGCGCTGGCAATCACCGTAGGCCTGACCGGGTGCGATTCGGGGCCAGGGACGTCCAAGATCCAGGCCACACAAGCGCAGACCGACGCCACGGCGGAAGCCCCGAGCACGCCCGCGGTCGAGACGACGCCGGCCGCCGAGCCCGTAGCCCTCGGTGAGCTCAAGGACGTCCATTTCGACCTGGACCAGGCGAAGATCCGATCGGGCGAAGGCCGGATGCTGCGGGATCACGCCCGGTGGCTCAAGTCGAACCAGAACGCCATGGTCACCATCGGCGGGCACGCCGACGAGCGCGGCTCTGAGGAGTACAACCTGAGGCTCGGGGAGCGCCGGGCCAACGCCGTCAGGACCTATCTGATCGCGCAGGGCGTCGAGGCCGACCGGGTAACCGTCACGAGCCACGGCGAGCGCAGCCCGGCCTGCTCGGACCACACCGAGAGCTGCTGGAGCCAGAACCGGCGAGCAGAATTCCAGGTGCAATCCCGCTAGCGCCTTCGCCGGGTAAGCCCGGGCGTCCCGTGACGAACGGGCGCCCGCTTAGCGGCCGCATGGCGAGGACCCCTGCCTGCTGAAGAAGCCGATGTCGTCGAAGAAGTCCGTTCGACTCCGAGGCATCCCCCGCGTGCCTGTCGTATGCCAGGAGTGAAATCCTTACACAGAGCCTCACTCCGGTGCAATGCGCTATTGTCCGGCCCTCGCGTCTGGTCGGCTTGCGCGAGATCGCTCGGGAGCGGGGATCCTCGCCAGCCGCCCGGCCCCCCGGATGGATCCCGGCCCGCGTGCCCGTTCGGCCCCGATGCCGCTGGCCAATGCCTCGAGAGGGTACGAGCCCTTTCTCAACAAAGCGGACGGCTGCGTCGAGATCGTGCTGCACCCGTCACCGGAGGGCCCCGGCGCTTCCGATCACGCGGACGGCGTATCGTCCGCCCGCTCGCAGGTGGCGCACCAGGGCACGGCGCGCTCGAAATCGCGCTCCAGGATGTGTCGGGACACCCAGATGTTGAACACCTTTTCGACCGTTCGTGGTCCCGTGGTGACGATCGTCGCGTGTCCCTGGACGCATCCGGCGCCCAGCTTGTGCACCGGATCCGCGAACTCCGCCTCGCACGGACGGAAGTAGCACGGGTCAGGAGCCACCAGGTAGTCGGCCATGTCCACAGGCCGGACTGCGAAGCCCGTCCGGCCGCGGGTGGTCGGGACCGCGTAGCGTCCGTGGGTCAGCACCGCGACCACTTGGAAGCCCAGCGCGTACAACTCGTCCAGCGGGGCGGCGATCGAGCTCAGGTAGGAGGTCACCACCCCGATCTCATCCGTGGCGGCGGCCCTGTCTCGGCCGCCGAACACACTCTGGACCGCCGCGCCGACCTGTTCGTCCCGGTCCGGGCTCAGGGGCAGGCTCCAGCGATTGACCCGGTACAGGGGCGCTTCCAGCGTCCGCTCGAACTCCCCGGGGGTTCGAATGACGTCTATGACCATCGGCCACTCCTGCCGCCCTTGCGTCGGCAAGGGCCGTGCTCTAAGGCTGTTTCATGCGCCACAGCCTCCTGACGTATCTCCTCTGGCAGGTCCCGGGCTGGCTCGCCGCCGGGGCCGTGCTGGCCTGGCTCCAGCTCACCTTCGATCTGCCGTCCGGCCTGACCGTCGCTGTCGGCGCGGCCTACGTCGTGAAAGACCTGCTGCTGTACCCGGCCATGCGGGCCGTGTTCCGGCCGGCCGAGCGGGTGCGGCCCATCGGCAAGCGGGGAGAGGTGCTGGACCCCCTCAACCCCGTGGGCCTGATCCGCGTCGACGGCGAGTTGTGGCAGGCGCGGGCCGTCGCCGGTCCGTTAGCCGCCGGGCGTCAGGTTGTCGTGCGTGGCACCAACGGCCTCACCCTGCTGGTGGAAGAGGCGACGGCCGGCAAACCGCTGCCCTGACGCACCGAGGCCTTGCAGGGGACGTGCCACCGTCTGGGCCCGTCCCGCAGGGTCAGGCCCAGGCTGAGCGGCTGGTCAGGCGACCAGGGCCTCGCGTCCGGCGACCCGGCGGAAGAGAAAAAAGCTGTAGCGCTCGACGAAGGCCTCGCGCAGGCGCGTCATCGTCTCGTTGTTGAACGAGGTCTGCAGGACGGTGGCAGCAGGGCCAGCGAGAAGACGACGGACCATGGTCTCGGCGTCATGGCGCGCTCCTTTTGTTCAGGGTCGCCGGCGAGGAGGCGAGAATGGCGCAGCGTCATGGCCCCGGTCAAGGGGCCCCGACCGCCCCGAGCTCGAGACGGGTGGGCACGGCGTCCTGCTCGGCGCCGCCGGCGGCCCGGGTGGCCCCGACCTCGACGCGCGGGGCCACCGCCGCGGCGGCCTCTTTGAGCACACGGGCCACGGCTTCACCCCGACGCTGGCCGAGCGCCGCCACCTCGTCATCGGCGAGCGGAGCTATCTCCACCAACCGGCGGAACACCGCCTCGTAGAAGGCGCGATCGGGGCTGCCACGGCCGACGAACGCCAGCACCGGGTTCACGCGCTCGGCTTGTTTACCGGTCCGCTTCTCGTAGTCGGCCTGGAACTCCTCCATCGCCTTGGCGCCGCCACGCTCGCTCAGCAAGGCCTCCAGGGCGCGCTGGGTCTTGGCGTGGTCGAAGGCCACGGGGCCCGGGTCCTCGCCGGGCTTCAGCGACACCTCCAGCTGCCGGGCCAGCGTCTGGCGCACGCGGAGCGTGCGAAGCGCCTCGCCGTCCAGCTTCGGCTCGTAGCCGCCGTGTATCGTGAGCTTCAGCCGCGGGCGCTTGTCGAGCACCTCGGCCACGCGGGAGAGCTTCTGGCGCTCGGGCGGCAGCACGCTGTCGCTGCCCGCCTCGAACGTGATCGTCTGCAGCTTCTCGGCGTCGGCGCCGAACATTCCGCCCAGGGCCCGGAACGGTGACGTCACGACCCTCCTGATCAGGTTGACGACCGCCTGCCAGACGAGGTGGCCGTAGCTGAACTCGGGGTGATCGACGTTGCCCCGCACGGGCAGCGCGATGTCGATCCGTCCCTCCTCGTCGCTGAGGATGGCGATGGCGAGGTCCAGGGGCAGGCGCATCGCGCCCGGACTCTCCACGCGCTCGCCCAACTGCAGCTGTCGTAGCAGGACCTTGTTCTCGCCGACGAGGACGCTCCGATCGATCTTGTATTCGAGGTCGAGATCCATCGTGCCGGCCCGGATCTGGCGCCCGGCGAAGGTCGCGCTGTAGGGCGAGAGCGTCGACATGGGGACGTTGCGGAACGTCACCGCGATGTCGGTGAAGGACTTGGGGTGGAAGGAGTCGAGCGCGCCATCGACCTTGACGAGCCCGAACTCGTCCACCTGGCCGTCCAGCTTGACCGTCGCCCGGCTGGCCGCATCGGAGGCCAGGCCGACCACCGTGCCGTCCAGCGTGTGTACCCGAGTGGCGAACGGCAGGACCAGGCTCAGATCGGAGAAGCTCATCGAGCTGTCATCGATGCGCACG
>DASTFB010000079.1 GCA_035709005.1 Candidatus Methylomirabilota bacterium
TCTACGCGCTCGAGGGCCTGACGCATCTGCTGAAGACCATCAAGCTGGTGAAGGAGCGGTTGAATCCGGGCCTGGCAGTGATGGGAATTGTCTTGACAATGTTTGATGGTCGGACCAGCCTGGCCCTGCAAATACGCGAGGAAGTCCAGCGCTACTTCCCGGCGGAGATCTTCGAAACGGTCATCCCGCGCAACGTGCGGCTCACGGAGGCCCCGAGCCATGGCCGTCCCGTGATGCTGCACGATCTGCGCTCCAGTGGCTCGATCGCCTATCTCGAACTGACCAAGGAGGTGCTACGACATGAATAGACGCGGGCTCGGCAGGGGCCTGGATGCGCTGCTGGGAGCGACGTCGAGCACGGCGACGATCCCCGAGGGGTCGTCGTTGATGGAAATCCCGATCGATCAGATCGACGTCAACCCCCGGCAGCCGAGAAAGACGTTCGACCCGGGCTCCCTCGACGAGCTGGCGCGCTCGCTCAAGGCCACCGGGATGATCCAGCCTGTCGTCGTGCGGCGCGCCCCGGGCGGCCGCTGGCAGCTGATCGCCGGTGAGCGGCGATGGCGGGCCGCCGCCCAGGCCGGCCTGGAGCAGATTCCCGCGGTCGTCCGCGAGGCGACGGACGTGGAGAGCCTCGAGCTGGCCCTCGTGGAGAACCTGCTTCGCGAGGACCTGAACCCCATCGAGGAGGCCGAGGCCTACCAGCGGATCCTCACGGAGTTCGGTTGGACCCAGGAGGACGTCGCGCAGCGCGTGGGCAAGGATCGCAGCACCATCGCCAACAGCCTGCGGCTGCTACGCCTGCCCGCCGTGATCCAGGACGATCTGCGCGCCGGGCGCCTCACCATGGGACACGCGCGCGCGCTGCTATCCTTGACGGATTCCGGCCAGCAGTTGAAGCTGAGGGAGGAGATTCTCGCCCACGCCTGGTCGGTGCGGGCCACCGAGGAAGGCGTGGAGAAGCGCAGGCTCGTCCCGCCGGCGGCGCGCCGGCGGTCGGCGGAGCTGGTCGCGCTCGAGGACGAGATCCAGCGCGCGCTGCTGGCCCGGGTGCGGATCCGCGGCAACGAGCGGCGCGGCCGAATCGAGATCACGTATGCATCGACCGACGAGCTGAATCGGCTCGCCGGGCTCCTGGGGGTTAGAACGTAGACAATGGCCGAGCGGATCGTGGTCGCCATGAGCGGCGGCGTGGACTCCTCCGTCGCCGCGGCGCTGCTCGTCGAGCAGGGGTACGAGGTCGTGGGCATCACGCTGCGCGTGTGGCCGTGGCAGGAGGCCGCGGGCGCGGCGGAGCGCTTCGGCAGCTGCTGTGGCACCAGCGCCACCGAGGACGCGCGCAGGGTCGCTCGCGCGCTGGGCATCCCACACTACGTGCTGGACAGCGAGGGTGAGTTCGCCCGCGCCGTCATCGACCGCTTCGTCGGCGAGTATCACCGGGGCCGGACACCGGTGCCGTGCCTGGCCTGCAACAGCGAGCTGAAGTTCGGCTCGCTGCTCCAGCGCGCGGCGGCCTGGGATGCCGCGGCCGTGGCCACCGGGCATTACGCGCGCGTGAGCCACGACGCCCAGGCCGGGCGGTTCCTGCTGTGGAAGGGGCGGGATCCGCGCAAGGACCAGAGCGACTTTCTCTGGCCGCTCAGCCAGTCGCAGCTGGCCGGCGCGCGCTTCCCCGTGGGCGACCTCACGAAGGACGAAGTTCGCGCGCACGCCCGGCGGCTGGACCTCGTCACCGCGGACAAGCCGGAGAGCCAGGAGATCTGCTTCATCCCCGACGACGACTACCGGGGCTTCCTGCGCCGGCGCGACCCGAGCCGCTTTCGGCCGGGGCCGATCGTCGACCAGGAGGGGGCCGTGGTCGGCGCCCACGGCGGCCTGGCCGACTACACGGTCGGGCAGCGCAAGGGCCTGGGACTGGCCGCGGGCCGGCGGCTCTACGTGCTCGATCTCGATGCGGAGACCAACGCCGTCACGGTGGGTCCGGCCGAGGGGCTCGAGCGAACGCGCCTCGTGGCCGAGTCCGTCAACTTCATCGCCTGCGAGCCGCCTGCGGCGCCGATGTCCGTCGAGGCCAAGATCCGGCACAGCCAGAGCGCGGCACCGGCCACGGTGCGCGCGCTCGGGGATGGCACGGCCGAGGTGATCTTCGACGCGCCCCAGCGGGCCGTCACGCCGGGGCAGTCCGTCGTCTGGTATCGTGCCGACCTGGTGATCGGCGGCGGCATCATCGCGCGCGCCGCGGCCCGAGCTTGACCCGCGACCAACTTGCGTGATAGTTTTCACAAACGCTGCTGACCCCGACGAGGGAGATCCCCGCATGTTTCGCGCTAGGTGCCTGTGGCTGGCCGGTCTCGTGTGCGCCACTGTCATGGTCCTCGTGCCCGGCACGCTGCTGGCCGCCGAGGAAGGCGGCGGCGGGCTCATCAACCTCGACAAGTCGCTGGGCGTTCAGATGATCAACTTCCTCATCCTCCTGCTGATCCTGTGGCGGCTGCTCTACCGGCCACTGCTCGCGAAGATGCAGGAGCGGACGCAGGCCATTCAGCAGTCGCTGGCCGAGGCGCAGGCCGCCCGGGCGGAGGCGGCCCGCGCGCAGGAGGAGAACGCGGCGCGGCAGCGCCAGGCGCTGGCCGAGGCGGCCAGCATTCGCGACCGGGCTCTGAAGGAAGCCAGCGAGGAGCAGAAGCGCGTGCTCGAGGCCGCGCGGGCGGAATCCCAGCGGCTCGTCGCCGCGGCCAAGGCCCAGCTCGAGGCCGACATCCGCCGGGCCCGTGAGGAGCTGCGGCGCGAGGTGGCCGAGCTCGGGACCGCGGTCGCCGAGAAGCTCGTTCGGAGGAGCCTGCGCGAGGAGGATCACCGGCGCATCGTGGCCGAGGCCGTCGGGCAGCTGAAGGGCTGACCGGTGCCCGGGGAGTCCGCCGCTCGCCCGTATGCCCGCGCGTTGTGGGAGCTCGCGAAAGAGCGGGGTCGGGTGGATGCGGTGGGCCGGGAGCTGACCGTGGTGGCCGAGGCGGTCGAGCGGACACCGGAGCTGCGGGACCTGTTCGCCCGTCCCTGGGTCGCCGCGAGCGTCAAGCAGGCCGTGGCCCAAGACGTCACCGCGCGCCTCGAGGTCTCGCCCCTGACTCGCGACTTCTTCGCGCTGCTGGCCCGGCAGGGACGCGGCGATCAAATTGGCGCGGCGGCGGCCGTCTATCACGAGCTCGTCGACCAGGATCTGGGCCGCCTCCGCGCACGCGTCCGCACGGCGGTGCCGCTCACCGACCAGGAGCGCGAGCGGTTGCGCGACCGGCTGGGGCGGGCGCTGGGCGCCCGGCAGGTGATTTTGCAAGAAACCGTGGACCGGAGCCTGCTCGGCGGCTTCGTGGCCGAGGCCGGCGGCTATCTCGTGGACGCCAGCCTGGAT